>JAUXWL010000320.1 GCA_030680155.1 Anaerolineales bacterium | reverse complement strand
ACAACCTTTGCATGCACACTCAAATTGTCCTGTCATTTTCCATGTAAAAAACTGGTTTACAATGTGTCTCACATGAATATTCAGAAATACCCATTCCAACAACTACTTCTTAGAATACTAATCATCCTGTTGATCGTTTCTGTGCTGGCTGCCTGCCAGCTGCTTCCAACCTCTGCCACATCAACATTGGAGATGAAGACGGAAGTTGTGGAAACCGTCACAGCGCTTGTCCTACCGCCAGGTTTCCAGACGACCCAGCTTAATCCATTCGACATACCGCGAACGTACGCCAATGACACCTGCCGCTACCTGCGCAACAAGTGGAATCCATCCAATGCGGAGCCGGGGACGGTGGTGATGGTGATTTTGATCAAGAATATCAACCCAGGCACAGCGGAGCTCCCGGACAGTGTCAGCGTAAGCGAATTTATCAGATTAATGGACCAGCTCAAGGCGCAGGGGTTTGAGGCGATCACCACCAAACAACTCCAGGCATTCATGGAGCGGAATATCACGATCCCGATGCGCTCGGTTTTCCTCATCCAATACGGCAATCATGATGAAGAGTATTTCGAGAAGAATTTTCGACAGTATCGTGAGAGTTGGGGCTGGACCATTGTGAATGGCTGGGTCAATGACCCTGCTTTGACAGAACCCCTGTTACAAGGAAATATTGCCCTGGAACGGGAAGGATTTGTTGACCATCAGGCCCAGGGCGTTCTCTCGGATACCATCCTCTCCGATGACTCGTCCAAGACGATCATCGCCCGCGAATTGCAAGGTTCGATCAACGGGCTGGCAGGCGATTTCGCGAAAACCCCGGTGGCCATCATTTGGCCCAATGGCGGATTTGGCATCCGCCCCATAGAAGCGGCGCGTCAATTGCGCTTCAAGCTTGGTTTTACCGCCAACTCGCGCGGACCCATCCTCTACAACTGGGTACCGTTGGCAGACGAATTCGACCCGCAGCGTCCAACCCTCATCCCCGAAGGCAGGGTCGACGACCCATTGATGACTCTGCCAACCTATTCCCCCAATGAGGCGCTGTTTGCCCTTGACAGTGTCCGCATAATTGGCAAGGAATCGGCGGCGTATGCGCTGGAAAACAAGCAAGTGGAACATGAATATTATGAGATCGTATGCTCTTCGGAATACGGTCCCATGCCAACCCCATAAATCTGGAGGCACTCCATGTCTGACTGTCTTTTTTGCAAGATCATCACTGGCGATATCCCAAGCACGAATGTTTACCAAGACGGGCAAGTGACCGCCTTCCGCGACATCAATCCCTCCGCCCCGACGCATATTTTGATCGTACCAAACAAGCATATCGATTCAGTGAACATGATGATCGCTGACGACAAGCCGCTTGTCGGTCACATGTTCTTTGTTGCGAAAGAACTCGCCGCAAAGGAAGGCATCGCTGAAGGTGGATACCGCCTCATCATGAACACCAACGCCGACGGCGGGCAGACGGTCTTTCACCTGCATTTGCACCTGTTGGGCGGCGCGCCCATGAAGCACCCAATGGGGTAACATCAACACAGCGATCAGCGCAGACATGGGCTGGTCGCTTTTTTATGAAAAGACGGTGGACGGTAGACCGCGGACGGTGGATAAACTTTCATAGTCTATCGTCTATGGTCCATCGTCATCCTTTAGGAGAACCCATGCCCGAACGAGAAATCTATTTATTATCCCCGCGCGCGCTCAGCCCCGAAACCATCGCCGTGGCGTTTGCCAAAACCTCGCGCTCGCCCGAATCTTTTCGCGAGATCGCCGCGGAACTGAGTGATGAAAAGTCTGCGCAGTTTCATGAGAAATGGGTCGTCGGCTACGGTCACGCTTCGGTGGCGGAACATGCCGTGCTGCACCTCGCCTTCGAAAACGTCTCGCGGGTTGCCATCGAAACCATCGAAGGCAACCGCCTCGCCTCCTACACTGAAAAATCCACCCGCTACCAGAAATGGGGACCAGACGACTTCACCATCCCGCCTGAACTTGACAGACATCCCCTGCGCGACGAATTCATCCAAACCGTGCGCCTCCTTTTCTCGACCTATGCTGAATCATTGGACCCGACGAAGAATCTCATCGTGGAGCGGACTCCGCGCCGTGACAATGAATCCGACGAAGCCTACGACCGCCGCATCCGCTCGCAATACGTGGACAGGTGCCGCTTCATCCTGCCCGCCGCCGCCAATGCCAACGTCGGCATGACCGCCAACGCCCGCGTCATCGAAATGACCATCCGCAAGATGCTTTCACATCCACTGGAGGAAGTGCGTCAGATCGGCGCGAAGATGAAGGAAGTCTCGAAGGCTGAAACGCCAACTCTGGTCAAATATGCGGATGCGAATGAATATTTGGTAGAGACGGTGAAAGAGCTGGGGAATAGGGAATGGAGAATAGAGAATAGTTCATCGGATTGGTGTTCCCTCATCGACCACGACAAAGACGGCGAAACCAATATCCTTGCCGCCGCCATTTATCGCTTCGGCGAAATGGGATATGCCGATGCGTTAGCACATGTCAGATCAATGAAAGCGGATGAGCGCGAGAAACTCGCAGAAATCTTGCTCGGCAAACTTGGAAAATTCGACATTCCCCTGCGCGAATTGGAATATGCCACCTACACCTTCGACCTCGTCATGGACCAGGGCGCGTACGCCGAGTTCAAACGTCACCGCATGATGACGCAGACGCCGCAGCGATTGACGACGCGGCTCGGGTACACGACTCCGCTGCTGATAACGGAGGCAGGTTTCGGGTCCAAGTATGAGGCGGCGATGGGCGCGGCGCATGCGATGTACGAGAAACTACACGCCTTCAATCCTGATGTCGCGCAGTATATTGTCCCCAATGGATTTAATCGCCGTGTGCTGGCGCAATTCAATTTGCGTGAGGCGTTTGCATTCTGTCAGTTACGCACTGCTGCCAATGCGCATTTTTCCATTCGACGTGTGGCGCAAAAAATGTACGAGGATATTTCATGTGTTCATCCGCTATTATCAAAATACATGAAACTGCGCGAAGAGACCTGGCAAAGCGTGGAAGAAAATTATTTCTCGAAGGTGTAAAAAGTAGGGACACGGCGGCGCCGTGTCCCTACAAGTTTTAATCGTCGTCTTCGTCTTTCTTCTTCACTCCAAAGATCACATCGATTTTTTCCATGATCTCGGGCGTGATCTTCTGTGCGATCTCGCCAGCCTTCATGTTCTCGTGGACTTGCTCCACACGGCTTGCACCTGTAATGACCGTGCTCACGAAGGGATTCTTCAAACACCACGCCAGCGCCAGTTGTGACATGGTCGCATCAAGTTCCTTGGCAATCGGTTCGAGTGCGGCAACTTTGTCGAGTCTCTCTTGGTCTTTCATGCGAGCTTCAAGCCAGTCATAACCTTTGAGTGCGGCGCGGCTGTCCTTCGGAATTCCCTTGTTGTACTTGCCCGAAAGCAGACCCGAAGCCAGCGGACTCCACGTCGTTGTGCCATAGCCGTATTCCTGATAGAAGCGGATGTAATCGCCCTCAAGCCGTTCGCGCTCGAACAGGTTGTATTGCGGCTGT
>JAUXWL010000540.1 GCA_030680155.1 Anaerolineales bacterium | reverse complement strand
ATTCTTCGATCAGCATCGCCAGAGTATATCCGGCCAAAAAGGCGGGCAGTTCCACCTGCGAGTTGGGAGCGAGGACACTTACATTTCCGCCAGCCGTCAGGTCGGGGATGTTCACTGCCAAAAACTGCACACCTGGCGCTGAAGGTGCAAGCGTTGCAACACCGGGGTCAGGCGGCAGGGCGACCACAACCTTCAAATTTGGGTCAGCGACATCTTCCGCCGTCAAAGCATTTCGCACTTGAAAGCGGAATCCGGATTCCTGCGCAAGATCATAGACCGTTTTCTGATACAGGTCTGAAGAGAACTTATCCATTCCTTCAGGGATGACCAGCAGCGCCAACGGCGAAGACGGTGTGGGGATCATGGTCGCAGGCGGCTCTGGCGTATGGGTTGGCACCACCGTGGGAGGCGGTATCTCCGCAGGCTCATTGCCTCCGCAAGCGCTCAGGATGGCAACGATCAAAATGACAAAGAGGAATTGTTTTACACGCACTAGATTTCTCCAAAGCAAAAAGAATTTTAGAATTATACCCAGTACGGGCATTCTCCACCGCCTGATTTTATGATCAGCGGCGGCCTTAAGTTCTGGCTTAAAACAAAGAGACGCATGGACTCATGCGCCTCTCTCTTTAACTCAGGCCTGGTTAGTGAACCGCGACTTGGATCTTCCTCGGGCGGGCGGACTCAGCCTTCGGCAGGGTCAATTGCAGCACGCCATCGGTGATCTTCGCCTCGACCTTGTCCGCTTTGATCTCGGCCGGCATCCGCAGCACACGGCGGAAAGAGCCGCGCGGAAGTTCATTCAGCAGGAATTCGGCTTCCTCGTCACGGTACTCGCCTTCGATGCTGACCACGTTTTCCAGAACCTGAATATTCAGGTCATCTGCCTGCAAACCGGGGACGAGCGCCGTAAGCAGGTAAGCCTCACCCTCCTCGCGGATGTCCACTCGCAGGGAGCGGAATTCCTGGGGTTGTGAAGCAGCCATACGTCGGGCAGAGCGGCGAAACGTATAGGGTTGAATATAGAATGTCATTTTTATGATCTCCTTTTGGTTATGTCAATGACGCAATATTAAATCGGGAGTGTAAGAAAAAAGATAACGATGAATAGATTTTTTATAAGAGAAGAGGACTGCCTTGCGGCAGTCCTCTTTTTGTTAACAAAGGTCAACGTTCGAGGATTAATCCAGGAACTGATTGACGAAATCAAGCACGTTCTGGCGATCCATGCGGAAGACGCCGCCGGTGCCTGCGCAGTTGCCGTTGATGGCAAAGGAGGTCACGCCTGCAACGACATTGCTGTTACCGAGGAAATTGGGACCACCAGAGTCACCGAAGCAGGTACCGCCCGTCGAGTGATTGTTGGAGAGCATCAGAGAGAAATCACCAGTGAAGCCAGGAACATTGCTCATGATCAAATGAGGCGTAGCGACCATGCGAACCCGTTGCGCTTCGACAAATACAGGGTTGATCTTCTGAAGACCATACCCGACCGAAGTGAAGGTGGTCTTTTTGCCAGTCTTGAGCGCATCAAGCTGGTCGACAGAAGGAAGTGTGCCATAGGTATCCACATCTACTGCCTCACAAAGTTCTACCACGCCAACGTCATGAAGGAAAAATGCATTGTCGTCATATTCAGGATGCGTATAAATACCGCAGAATTCGACACTGGTGGCTCCACCGGAAGGATAGCCAAGCCCGGGCTGTTGAACGTCAGACTCGAACCAAACGCGTCCGCTGGTAGCGCCAAACGTACAATGGCCGGCAGTCAGCAGGACAGTTGGGGAAAGAAGCGTGCCGGAACAGCGCCATTGGGGAACGCCGCCAATATCAAAAATGAGCAGTCCCACATGGGGATGACCATCGCCATCCAGTTCGCCATCCGTGATGGCGCTCGCCATTCCAACCGTGCTTAATACCAGTACCGTCGCAAGCAAAATCGCAATTGTTACTTTCTTCATTTCAATCTCCTTTGATTCTCTGAGTGAAAATTTTCAGTACGATCTAACATGCTGCCTATCTGATGATATTTTTTTGAAACGCACCTCCTACGGCTGGCAGTTAACAAAAAAACTGCCGAAGTGAATTCACCTTCAGCAGTCTGGCGGTCTGCGAAAAAACAGATCCATGACTTTGCGCCCCCACCTCACGGTAGGTTTGCCTTTTTCAGTTTGCGTTTTGTTATGGCTCCGTTATTATGACAAACTTTCAAGAATAATGCAACCCAAACTTTCATATCGTGTGCATGCAAAGGTTGTCAGCGGCAGTCGCTCAAGCCGCCGTCCTCGGCGGCGT
>JAUXWL010000529.1 GCA_030680155.1 Anaerolineales bacterium | reverse complement strand
TGGGGCGTTCCCCCTTGAGTCGGGCGCTTCCACATCCTGCCAGAATAGCTACACTACATCGAACACAATCACCAACACCATCACTGCTGCAACAGCAATGGATGCAGGAACCCCAGTCCCCTCTTCGAATCTACCTTCCGTTACGGTGTCGTCGAACATCTGCACCACCGGCACATTGACCCTGAGCCCCCCGGTAACTGCAAACAGCAGCCCCGTCGCTACCTGGACCATCACCAATAATGTGGGGTCCCAGCTAACCATCAAGGTTATTTCCATTTCCTGGAGCACCCTGAGTAACACGCGGTTGAGCAGCGTGGAACTGCCTTCAGGGACAACCATCGCCACCTGGTCACCCGCGGATAAAGGTCCTTCCAGGGTCATTTCCGGTACCTGGACGATCAACGAAGGCGTCACCATTCTAAAAATGACATTCACACAGAACAACCCAAAGAGCCTCGGTCTAACCCTGACCTTCGATGAAGTTGGCTGTGGTCCGCTCAGTAATCCATAAGGGACACGAGCATGAAGAAAAGTATGAACAAATCCAGAAAAGGTGAGCGAGGTCAAAGCCTGGTGGAGCTTGCCATCAGCCTGATCGTTATTCTGATGCTGCTCCTCGGCGCGGTGGAGTTCAGCCTGGCGCTCTTCCAGTACGTGACCATCCGCGACGCGGCACAGGAAGGCGCTCTCTATGGCTCCATTGCTCCTGAGGATGAAGCTGGCATGATAGCCAGAGCAAGAGACGCAGCTTCTGATGTGGTGAATCTTGCCGTAGGTGATGTAGTTGTGAGCTATAACACCTCAAGCCCGGTCAGAAAATGTGAAGGTATAACCGGCGGCCTGCCGCACGCCGTCACTGTAACCATTACCTACAATCATGTCATTGCCTTCCCCCTGGTTGGTCCCATGATCGGCGATAACGACATCACTCTCACTGCCCGCGTGACCGATACCATCCTAACCCCCTATTGTAGCCCCTAGCAGGCTGTCGGAGAGAAAAGAAACTGCCCGAATTGCTGGTCAGGATTGTCAAATCCAGGCTAAAACAAGGCATAAACTCGCTGGAAAGCGCCAGATTTGGCAATCTGGCGAAGCTAAAAGATACTTTTTCAAGTCTCTCCGACAGCCTGCTAGAAAGTTGAGGAACATATTATGAACAACAGAAACATACCCAACAAAAAGAACGAACGCGGGCAGGTACTCATCCTGATCGTTTTTGCAATCGTCGGCTTGATCGGCATGGTCGCTCTTACCGTGGATGGCGGCAGCGCCTTCTCAGATCGCCGACACGCGCAAAACGCGGCAGATACTTCCGCATTGGCAGCTGCAAGGGCGAAGGTACGCCAGGAAAACTGGAAGCAAGCCGCGCTTTCCATCGCCACATCAAACGGCTATGCAGATACAGACCACACAGCCAATAGCAGCATCCCCAACGCCAACGTGGAAGTTTACCAGTGCAGCGAAAGCGGCGTAAATTGCGAAGTGACACTTAGACCGGGTGATACCCTCCAGGATTACCTGCAGGTGCGGATTACCTCCACCATAAACACCATGTTTGGTTCAATCGTTGGAGTATCAGAAATCACGAACAGTGTGAATTCGGTCGTGCGTGTCAAGGGTGGCACAACCCAGCCTGTTGGGAACGGCAGCGCGATCTTCGCGCTCAACCCTAACGGCTGCTCCGCAGTAACCTACCAAGGGAATTCTGCTGTCACGCTGGTCGGCTCGGGAATTTATGTCAATTCCACGTGCCCAACAAGCGCGTTTTTCAACAACAGTAACAGCCCAGGGTTGACAGCCCCGTGCTTACAGGCAGTGGGCGGTATTCAATATACTAAAGGTTCGATCAATATTCCTAATGAATGTATCTTAACCGGCCAGTCACCTCTGCCTGCGCCCATTATGCCAAAACCAGTCTGCGATACAAACGCCGCCGTAAGCGGGAATTCCATGACGCCCGGTAATTGGAGTGGGGCCTTCCCGCCCAGCGGGGTAACATTCTTGAACCCCGGATTGTATTGCGTAGATGCCGGCAATTCAGGCTTCAGGCTTACGGGTAGCACCCCGTCACTCACAGGTCAAAATGTTACCATCTTCATGAAGACCGGGGATGTAAACTGGGGCGCCCAAACAAATGTGATACTTGACGCGCCAGACAGCGGCCCTTACAAAGGATTACTACTCTATCTTCCTCCCACAAATTCAAACGCAGTATCCATCAACGGAGGAGGGCAATCCAAAATCGTAGGCACAATTCTGGCACCATCTTCCGAATGCAGTGTTTTGGGCGGTGGTGGACAGGAAGGTCTTCAAACCCAGCTTGCCTGCTATAACATCAAACTTGGCGGTGGTTCGAATGTAACGCTTGTGTATAATGCCGCACTTCAATATGCCCCGCCCATCCAGCCGCAAGTGGAATTAACAAAATAGCCGCCAACATTAAATCATCTGGTGTTCATCGATGAAAACCACCCAACGCGGACAGGCGCTCATTCTTATCGTGTTTTCCATCATTGGTTTGGTTTCCATCGCCGCTCTGGCAGTAGACGGAGGCAATGCCTTTCTTGAAGAACGCCGCACCCAAAACGCAGCCGACATTACCGCCCTCGGCGGCGCACTGGCACGCATCAAAGGGCAAAGCTGGGTAAACAAAACCTACGAGATCGCCAAAGCCAACGGC
>JAUXWL010000315.1 GCA_030680155.1 Anaerolineales bacterium | reverse complement strand
TTCTGGCGCTCAATGGAATGTGGACGGCGCTATCTTGACTGCCAAAGCCCGTGCCGCTTGGTTGAGCAATGATTGGGAGAAACTGGTGAAAACCCGCTCTCTTTTTCCTCTCGCAGCCTGACAACCTTTGCGTGCACACCTTAGCATCCTGCCCCCATATATGTGGGCAAAATGTGGTATGTATTAAATGTGGTTCAATGTGGGGCGAAACTTATACCCATATACATGTTATATGCCGTACTGGATGTATCATCTTGACTATGTGACAAGCTATTTGAGAAGATTGAGCAAATTCTCTCTCGTTAGTAGTTCAAGATCATCTGGTAATGCGATAAACGGGCGGACGTCATCCACAGCATGTTCCCAAGGTGTGGTTTCGATTTTCTTACGCACTACTTCGCGCCAATTTTGTAACGATAAAGTTTCTCCAGCCCAACTGGTCTGTTTCAGTGCATTGTTGAGCAGGCCCAAATTGGGAGCGGGCCATTCCTTGTCGCTTAAATACCACAGCATGTCGTACAAATCGCGTCCTTTGAAATAAGGCCTCTGCAAAACAGCATGGAGTTTGCCGGCCAGCAGGGACGACTGATCGTGATGCTGTACATTAAGCACTACATGGCGGCGGACCAGGGATGTTGCCAGTCTGGCACCAGCAGGCGGGTTGGTGTCGACTTCAAGTTTTACAGCCAGCACTTCGTCTTGATGAGGGGACAGACTTAAGTCAAACAAAAGATTGGGAAAACGTACAAAGGCGCTGTGGACTGTTTTTCCATCGTTCACTTTGAGGGTGATGGTATATCCCTGCGCCTCCAAATCTTTCCGAATGGATTGCAAGTATGCGCGGAAATCATAGGTGGTGGGGTGTCCCTCAAGAGCAAAATCCAAATCTTCGGAAAATCGCGGGAGCGAAAAGAGAAATCGCAGTGCAGTCCCCCCATGAAAGGCAAGCGCGGTCATGGCGCCTGCCCGTTGTAGGCTTTGTAGGATCAAAGCCTGTAAATATTCCCGCGCCAGGTTGCGCGCTTCAATTGGATTAGATACAGGTCGAATCAGTGTTGCCAGATGTTCCTTCATCATAACTCCTCATATTCATGCTTTTCCTGTAATGCTAATGAAGTAACGTGACTGGCAACTCGCTTCCACTTGGGTTTATTTGCGCGCTCTGCAAATTCCTGCAATCGATTCAAATCCAGTCTTTCCAGATTTTGCAGTCGGAGTTGTGTAAGATATTCTTTCGAATCTGAGTTCGGTGTCAAGTGTGCGAGATCCAGAATCGCTTTTTCAGGTTGGGCAATGAAAGCAAACTGTCCTTTGGCAACTTCAATCGATTGATAACCAAAAAATAAGTGAGGAGCAAGATTCTGAAAGACGAACCCACTGTCCCATTGAGAAGGACGCGTTAATGTCACACTGAAAGTGCGGGGTACATATTCAGGGATCAAGCCATAATGCGCCAGGGCTGATGTCCCGCTGACATACGAGCCTGTGACCAGTGCGTTGGCAACTAAAAATGGATGCGGTACGACTTTGCTATGGGGAGGCGCAAAGGCATAAAGTCCACGGCGCAGTTGACGGATCTTCCCTACACGCGTCCAGCGTGAAAGTTGGCGGCGTACGTCGTTGGGATCCACATTCCCCACAAGTAATAAACCCGTTTCAAAAAGCGGCTGATCTCCCACTAAAGAAAGGATATCCTCAAATTTCATGCAATTATTATGCCATAAATGGCAAATTGATGCAATAAAAAATGCGGGTCAGCCGATTTCAACCCAACGCCTCCTTATGGATCTTGACCTGCTTCTCCAAACTTTCCGCCAGTATACCGTCACCATCACGATTCCTCGTTTATATCTTTAAATGCCGTTTGAATTGCTTTTTGACTTATAGCCTGATACACGGCAACTAACACGCTTTGCAACCCGGGTTCAGGAGAA
>JAUXWL010000511.1 GCA_030680155.1 Anaerolineales bacterium | reverse complement strand
TTTCTTGCCGAGTTCATCGGCACGTTCGCGCTGGTATTCATTGGCGCAGGGGCGGCAATTGTAAATGTTGGGCTGCTTGGCGTGGCGCTTGCGCATGGGTTTACGCTGGCGGTCATGGTGTATGCTTTCGGGTATATTTCGGGAGCGCACGTTAACCCCGCGGTGACATTTGGTCTTGCGCTGAACGGAACCGTGAAATGGGGACAGGCAGTGTTTTACTGGTTGGCGCAATTTGCCGGCGCTGCGGCGGCGGCGGCCTTGCTCCATTACGCAGTCACTCCGGTGGGCGGTTCGCTTGCCCCTGCCGCAACAATTGGCGTGTTGACCGAATCCCAGCCGATCTTTGCGATGGTGATCGAACTTGTGCTTACCTTCTTCCTTGTGAATACCATTTTGCATACCGCGGTGGCTGGCAAGGGCGGGAACATGGCGGGCTGGGCAATTGGCACAACCCTGGCTTTTTCGATTATTGCAGGCGGACCGTTGACAGGCGCATCGCTTAACCCCGCGCGGACGTTTGGCCCTGCCATTTTTTCTGAGCCAAGTCTGACGGATGTATATACCTACATCATCTATTTCTTTGGACCATTGATCGGTGCGACGCTGGCGGTGATGGCGTTCAATTTCCTGAATCAGACCGAAGAGGAGAACGACGATGATGATGGAATGGAGCCGGAGCCTGTCATCGAAAAAGTCACGGTGAAGAAAACGGCTCGCAAGCCTGCTGCCCGCAAGACCACAACGCGCACAGCGAAAAAGTAGGAAAATAAACAGAAAGTCCCCGTCTTATTGGCGGGGACTTTTTTGTTTTACAATTGGGTCAGGAGGCGCATTATGTCCAAATACGTTGCCGCAATTGACCAGGGTACGACCAGCACACGCTTTATCATTTTCGATCACAGCGGGAATGTGGTCGCTGTTGACCAGAAGGAACACAAACAAATTTATCCCAAGCCGGGCTGGGTGGAGCATGATCCGCTGGAGATTTGGGCGCGGACTCGGGAGGTGATGCGGGGAGCGCTGGGGAAGATCAGTGATCAGTTGTCAGTGAACAGTGACCAGCTGTCAGTTATCAGTGATCAGTCATCAGTGATCAGTGCCATTGGCGTGACGAACCAGCGCGAGACAACGGTGGTATGGGATAAGAAGACGGGCAAGCCTGTGTATAACGCCATCGTCTGGCAGGATACGCGGACGGATGTAATTATTGCAAAATTAGCGAAAACAGGCGGCGCTTCGGCTTCGCTCAGTACAGGTCAGGATAGGTTTAGAAAAAAGACCGGTCTACCGCTTGCCACGTATTTCTCGGGTCCCAAGATCAAGTGGATCTTGGACAATGTAAAGGGTGCAAAAGAAAAAGCCCGCAAAGGGGAGTTGTTATTCGGCAATATTGATACCTGGCTGATCTGGAACTTAACGGGTGAGCATGTCACCGATGTGACCAATGCCTCGCGCACGATGTTGATGAACCTCAAGACCTTGGATTGGGATAATGAGATTTTGAAGGTGATGGGCATTCCACGCGCGATGCTGCCTGAAATTAAATCATCCTCAGAGGTGTATGGGTACATCAAGGCTCAAGACGGCATCTCCGCCGCCGGGGACGGCGGCGGGAGCATACCTTTGCAGGGTATCCCTGTTGCGGGTGATCTTGGCGACCAGCAGGCAGCGTTGTTCGGTCAGACTTGTTTCAAGGCGGGTGAAGCGAAGAACACCTACGGCACGGGTTGTTTTATGCTGTTGAACACGGGCGAAAAACCTATCCAGAGCAAGGCGGGGCTGCTGACCACGCTTGGATATAAAATTGGAAATAAAAAAGCCGTGTATGCTTTGGAAGGTTCGATTGCCATCACGGGGGCGTTGATTCAGTGGCTGAGAGATAACATGGGGTTGATCCAGTCGTCGGCGGAGGTGGAGGCGCTGGCGAATTCTGTTGAGGATAACGGCGGGATTTATTTCGTCCCTGCATTCAGCGGATTGTACGCGCCGTATTGGAAGTCCGATGCGCGCGGTGTGATCGTAGGCCTGACGCGCTACGTTAACAAAGGTCACATTGCCCGCGCCGCGCTCGAAGCGACCGCTTTCCAGACGCGTGAAGTGCTGGATGCGATGGAAAAGGATTCGGGCGTAAAACTGCGCGCCTTGAAAGTGGATGGGGGCATGGTCTTCAATGAATTGCTGATGCAGTTCCAGTCTGATATTTTGAATGTGCCTGTGGTGCGCCCAAAGGTGGCGGAGACCACCGCGCTCGGCGCGGCGTACGCAGCGGGGCTTGCTGTTGGTTTCTGGAAGAATACCGATGAGTTGGAAAAGAACTGGGGGCGCGATAAAGAGTGGTCTCCAAAAATGGACTCAAAACGCCGCGCGGGTTTATACTCGAGTTGGAAAAAAGCCGTCAAACGCACGTTTGATTGGGTCGAATAAAGCGGTTGAATGTTGCAGGTTCAATGTTGAAAGTCGGGATGCTCAATGGAGAATTTCAACCTGAGACCTTGAACCTGAGACCTTGAACCTGTAACCTGGAACTCACTATATGAATCGAAACGAAATTCTCTCCTCTCTCAAAGCAAACCCGCAGGTCTCAGTGCTGGTCGTCGGCGCGGGGATCAACGGCATCGGTACATTCCGTGACCTGGCGCTCAATGGTGTGGACGTTTTGCTCGTGGATCGCGCTGATTTTTGTTCGGGTGCGAGCGCGGCGTCCTCACACATGGCACATGGCGGGATTCGGTATCTCGAGAACGGGGAATTCCGTCTGGTGCGGGAGGCGGTGCAGGAGCGCAACCGCCTGATTCAGAATGCGCCGCATATCGTCAAACCGCTGCCGACGACGATTCCCATCTTCAACTATCTTTCGGGGATTTTCAACGCGCCGCTCAAGTTTTTTGGCTGGCTGGATAAGCCCTCCGAACGCGGGTCGCTCATCATCAAACTTGGCTTGATCATGTACGATGCCTACACGGGGAAACAACGCACGGTTCCGCGCCACCGCTTTTTGTCGCGCGCTTCCTCACTGAAATTATGGAACAAACTCCACCCCCAGGTGGTCAATACTGCCACCTATTATGACGGCTTGATCTCGAACCCCGAACGGCTTGCGCTTGAAATCTTGTTGGATGCCGAAGCGGAAAGTCCCAACGCCCGCGCTTTGAATTATGTCAGCATGGTCAAGGGTGAAAAAGATACGGTCTTTCTGCGTGATGAACTA
>JAUXWL010000310.1 GCA_030680155.1 Anaerolineales bacterium | reverse complement strand
CTCAAGCCCGCTCAAGTATAATCCCAACAATGGGAGATGTCATCTTGACAGAAGTCACATTCTTCGATCCGCGCGATAAGCAAACTTTTTTCTTCCATGCCACCTCTTTCCGGAAGGGCTTTGTGTTTGTAAAAGGCAGGGACTCAGCGTTGCCAAGACTGGCTCCGCCCGCCTCGCCCTCGACGCAAACTGTCCCATCGTCCCCATGGCAGTTATCGGCACTGACAGATTCTTCCGCCGCTTTCCGCGCCGCACGCAGGTGACCATCAAGATTCTCCCGCCGATCCTCCCCAAGCCTGGCGAGACTCCCATCGCCCTGATGGACCGCGTCATGTTTGCCCTCGCGGCAGAACTCCCCGCCGACATGCGCGGCGTGTATGCAGAGATCCCGAAGGGGTTTGGGTAAGGGACGAGAACGGAATACACTTACAAAAAAGACCTCCAGGATTGGAGGTCTTTTTACTTCTCACATATTACTCGTTACTTCTTCGCCTTTTCCTTTGCCGCCTTCAACAACCCCACAAACAGCGGATGCGGGTTCATCGGGCGTGACAGAAACTCGGGGTGGAATTGACTCGCCACCATGTAGGGATGATTCGCCAGCTCCACGATCTCCACAAGTTTGCCATCGGGCGAAAGGCCGGAGAAGACCATGCCGTGCTCCTTGAATTTTTCGAGATAGGAGTTGTTGAACTCGAAGCGGTGACGATGACGCTCGTCCACGCGGGGGACTGCATAGGCGGTGGCAGCCTTCGTCCCTTTTTGAAGCAGGCACGGGTACAGTCCGAGGCGCATGGTTCCGCCCATATCAGTGATGGAGCGCTGGTCGAGCATCAGGTCAATGACGGGGTGTTCGGTGCTGCGGTCAAATTCAGAGGAGTTGGCATCTTCCAGGTCCAGCACGTTGCGGGCGAACTCCACGCACATCACCTGCATCCCCAAACACAGACCGAGATACGGGACGTTGTTCTCGCGGGCATAGCGTGCGGCGAGAATTTTTCCCTCGACACCGCGCGAACCGAAGCCGCCCGGCACGAGCACGGCATCCGCTTTTTTGAGAACATCCCAACCTTTGTCTTTTTCAAGGTCAGCGGAATGAACCCAACTGATCTCCACTTCCACACTGTTGGCCAGCCCGGCGTGTTTGAGCGCCTCACGCACCGACATGTACGCATCCTGCAATTCGACATATTTGCCGACCAGCGCTACTTTGACAGTTGGCTTCGGCTTGCGGACTTCCTCAACCAGTTTTTTCCATGGGCGCATATCTGGCTTACGGGTGGATTTCAGCCCAAGTTTGGTCAACATCAGATCGCCGACGCCGAGTTTTTCAAGCAGCAGCGGAACTTCGTACAACACATCTGCTGTTTTCATGGGGATGACTGAGTCTTTGTCCACGTCGCAGAAGAGTGCGATCTTTTCGCACAAGCCTTTGTCCACATCCTGATCGGCGCGCGCGATAATGACGTTGGGCGAAATACCGATGGAACGTAACGCCGCCACCGAATGTTGGGTTGGCTTTGTTTTTATTTCGCCGGTTGCGCCGATGGTCGGCAGCCAGGTGACATGCACGAAGAGACAGTTTTCCCGTCCTACCTCGTTGCGGAGTTGGCGCAGCGCTTCGAGAAACGGCTGGGATTCGATATCGCCCACCGTCCCGCCGACTTCGAGGATGACAATTTCCGCGCCAGTTTCCTTCTCTACCAACCCGATGCGGCGTTTGATTTCGTTGGTGATGTGCGGAATCACCTGAATCGTCCCGCCGAGATAATCGCCACGCCGTTCCTTTGAGATGGTCTCGGCATACACCTGTCCCGTGGTGAAATTGCTGACGCGGCTCAGGCGGATGTCAATGAATCTTTCGTAGTGACCAAGATCAAGGTCGGTTTCTGCGCCGTCATCCAGCACATACACTTCACCATGCTGATACGGTGACATTGTCCCAGGATCGACATTGATGTACGGGTCGAGCTTCTGCACCGCCACCTTGAATCCGCGCTCCTTCAACAGCAACCCCGTCGCCGCAGCCGTCACGCCTTTCCCAACCGACGACACCACGCCGCCCGTAAAAAATAAATATTTTGTTGTCATGATTTTTTTCTCCTAATTATTCTCCCCTCTCCCTACAAGGGAGAGGGGCAGGGGGTGAGGGTAAATAAGGGTTAAAACAAAGAGAATGGGGAGGGCATTTAGCCCTCCCCATTCGGGGTTTCTAACTATGTTGGAAAGTGTTGTTTCCGTTTCATCCGACCAATTTCACTAGGTCTTCCGCTGCGCGCCGCATCTCAAGGAAGATCATGCCGAGTTTACCTTCCTGTCTCGTCATTGCGGTCAGAACGGCTTCATCGCCGATGGCAGTCAATACGATGGCGCCCTTGTCGCCTTTGATATATACCTGCTCCAGACCACCGCGCCCGAGCTCGCCCGAAATGCGCTCGCCAAGGCTCAACATCGCCGCAGACATGGCGGAGACACGGTCTTCTTCCACGCCCTGCTGCAGGGCAGATGCCATGATCAGGCCGTCCACAGATACGACGGCGGATGCTTCAATGTCAGGGGCGGAGGCTTGCATGTTGCGAAGACGTTCCACCATTTGGTCAGAGCGGGAAAGTGCCATAAATCGGTCTCCTAAGCAGGTTCATTCAATATCTTGGACGGCTAGAGTTTACCAGAAAAATCTTTATTCGAGAATTGCCCGCACATTTCAATTCATTCTCAACTTCCAAGTTCCACTTTTCGCGCAAAATTTGACCCGAACTTCCCTTCATGTTAAACTTACCGATTGCCATGCTCAAAGCATTTTTCTCGTTAATCATCATTTTTCAGGAATTGACCCTCGCGATCACCTCACCACTGGCAGGGGAGACGCTTCGCGGGCAGGTCGAGATTCAAGGCCGGACGGACATCCCAAACTTTGCCTCGGCTGAACTGGCGTTCACCTTTTCCGAAATCGCCTCAGACCCCGCCGCAACCTGGTTCACCATCCAAGCATTCCCCCAGCCGACGTTTGACTCCGCTCTCACGGTCTGGGACACCACCACCGTCACCGACGGCGATTATGACCTGCGCCTGCGCGTCTACTTGCAGGACGGTTCGTTTCAGGATGTGATTGTGTCAGGCATAAAAATCCGCAACTATACGCCAGACCCAACCGCCGTTCCAAGCGAAACACCCACGGCCCTGCCGTCTTTTTCACAATTCAATTCGAATCCCGCCCCTTCATCTTCTTCAGAGGAGGCTCCGCCGGTACTTAGTTTCCCCACCTCCACACCGTTACCGTCCAACCCTGCCTCCATCACCTCGGCTTCCATTCTCTCCATCTTTGGCAAAAGCGCGCTGGTTATTCTCGGGATATTTTTTGTTTTATCTCTTCTTCTTCGCCTCCGAAAAAACACCTGACACTTGGAACTTGACACATGACACTCTCCCCCTACCTCCTCATTGGTCTCGGTAACCCGGGACGTGAATACAGAGACACCCGTCATAACATTGGCTTCATGCTCGTTGACCACCTTGCCGAGCGCATCGGCGCACGCGGAATGAAAGTGCAATCCAAGGCGATTACCACCTCCGCGCTGTATGAAGAACACAGGATTATCCTCGCCAAACCGCAGACGTATATGAATCTCTCAGGCCAATCGGTGCAGGGACTTTTGCACTTTTATAAAATCCCCACCACCAATTTGCTGATCGCCCACGACGACCTGGATATCCCCTTTGGCACACTTCGCATCCGTCCCACGGGCGGACCGGGCGGTCAGCGCGGCATGGCGAATACGATTGAACTGCTCGGTACCAAAGACTTCCCGCGCCTGCGCCTGGGCATTGGTCGTCCCCCCGGGCGTATGGACCCGAAGGATTATGTCCTGCAAAACTTTTCAAAGGACGATGCCAAACTCCTGCCCGAAGTCCTCTCGCGTGCCGCTGATGCCGCTCTTGAATTTGTGATGAACGGTCTGAATGCCGCGATGAACAAGTACAACGGGGCGGTGGAGTAAAGCGTTTTACGCATTACGTATTACGTAACTTATTACTCGTCCCTCAGTTCTAATTAATTTGCCATCCCATGCAACCCCTCCTCTCTCACCTTCGCTCGCTTGCTCCGTATCAGTCCCTGTTGACTGAACTTTCCACGCGCAAACCTGTCTCTGGACTCGGCTTGCCGCGTTCAGCGCGTTTACCCATTCTCTCAGCGCTTCACATGGACGTGAACCAGCCCCTCCTGCTCATCACGGATCGCGCCGACCATGCGCTCGCGATGTACGATGAACTGGGATTTTGGGTCAAGTCGCCGCGCTATTTGTTTGCAGAGCCCAATCCACTATTTTATGAAGAGGCAGCCTGGGGAGTGACCACGCGCCGAGAACGTCTGCAAGCGCTGACGGCTCTCTCGGCGTACCACCTTCCATTTGCGAAGAAGCCAGAGTCTCCGCCGATTATTGTGGCGTCTGTCCGCTCGTTGATGACGCGCACCCTGCCGCGGCGGGACTTTCTCAAAGCGTGTAAAAAACTGTCAGTCAACCAGACCAGCCAACCCGATGGTCTGATGCGCGAGTGGGCGCGGATCGGCTATCAGCGTGTCAACACGGTTTTGGAGCCAGGTCAATTCTCGGGGCGCGGCGGCATCCTCGATGTGTGGGCGCCCACGGAACTCAATCCTGTGCGCCTTGATTTTTTTGGTGATGAAGTTGAAACCATCCGCAGTTTTGACCCTGCCACGCAGCGCACGCTCGAAAAACTTGAAACAATTCTGATTACGCCTTCACGCGAATTTTTGGCGGATACGACTGAAACAGAAACACAACTCTCTGAATTTCACATTCCTTTATTGCATCAGCAGCCCGCTTCATTGTTGGATTATCTTCCGCAGAAAACGTTGGCGCTGGCTGATGACTTCAGCCTGATCGATGCGATGGCAAATGAGGTGGAGGAGCAGGCGCTGAAGTTTCGGCAGGAGAGCATTACCGAAGGTACGCTCTCGCCCAGTTTCCCTGTGCCGTATGTGCCGTGGTCTGAGTTGCATGACGCGTTGGGTGAATTTACTCATTTGGAGTTGGGTCATTCCACCGAAGCCGA
>JAUXWL010000478.1 GCA_030680155.1 Anaerolineales bacterium | reverse complement strand
TTCTTCCGGCGCATTGTCGATCTGGTCGTATGCCTTGAATTCCGCATTGCCGCCCAGCCCCGCCACCTTGGTGATCGCCGCTGTCAGCGTGGTCTTGCCGTGGTCGATGTGACCCATCGTCCCCACGTTCAGATGCGGCTTGCTTCTGTTAAATTTTTCCTTCGCCATAATGAGACTCCTTGGGTAAAAAACAGTTACGCTTTCAAAATTTCTTCCGCCACTGACTGCGCAACAGGCGCGTAGTGGTCAAATTCCATGCTGAATACACCGCGGCCTTGGGTTGCAGAACGCAGTTGAGTGGCATACCCGAACATTTCCGCCAACGGAACCATCGCGCGGACGGACTGGGCATTACCGGTGCGGGGATCCATGCCCTGAATCAGACCACGGCGGCTGTTGAGTTGACCCATTACGTCGCCGAGATACTCTTCAGGGACAACAACTTCCACTTTCATCATCGGTTCCAACAGGATGGCATTACCTTTATGAACACCTTCCTTAAAACCGATGGAGGCAGCCAACTTGAATGCCATTTCACTGGAGTCCACCTCATGATAGGAACCATCAAAGAGGGTGATCTTCAGATCGACAACTGGGTAACCCGCAAGTACGCCGCCTTCAGCCGCTTCCTTGAAGCCTTTTTCAATCGGAGAAATGTATTCCTTCGGGATGGAACCGCCGACAATCTTATTTTCAAACACAATTCCGCTTCCGCGTTCACCAGGTTCGAGGGAGAAAACAACGTGGCCGTATTGACCCTTACCCCCGGATTGCTTGGCGTACTTGTAATTCACTTCCTTGACAGGCTTGGTGATTGACTCACGATAAGCAACACGAGGTACACCAATATTCGCCTGTACCTTAAATTCGCGCAGGAGGCGATCAACAATGATATCAAGGTGAAGCTCGCCCATGCCGCGAATAACGGTCTGACCCGTATTCTCATCTGAATTAACGCGGAATGTGGGATCTTCTTCAGCCAGCTTACGAAGAGCCTCGCCCATCTTCTCTTGATCGTTTGAACTCTTCGGTTCAATGGCAATGGAGATAACCGGCTCGGGGAAGGAAATACTCTCAAGCAGCAGGGACTTGGTGTCGCATAGTGTATCGCCTGTAAAGCTTTCCTTGAAACCAAGTACAGCGCCAATATCACCAGCGCGGATTTCGGTAATGTCTTCGCGGCGGTCAGCATGCATACGGAGCAGACGACCGATGCGCTCCTTCTTGCCTTTTGTGCTGTTTTGAACGGTTTGGCCCTGGCTCAACACGCCAGAGTAGACGCGGATATATGCAAGGCGTCCTACATAAGGGTCGGTGACGATCTTGAACACAAGAGCGCTCAACGGGGCATCATCTTGCGTGGCAAGTTCAAATTGATTTTCAAGGTTGCCGGGTTCGGAAACGGTAACAGAGGGAATATCTGCCGGGGAAGGAAGATAATCCAATACCGCATCCAACAATGTTTGAACGCCCTTATTCTTTAATGAAGAACCGCAAAAAACGGGGGTTGCTTTGTTGGAAATAACACCTTTGCGTAAGGCAACCTTAAGTTCATCCTCACTAATATCCTGAGCTTCCAGGAATTTCATGGTCAATTCATCGTCAAGTTCGGCGATCTTCTCAACCATCCTGGCGCGAGCTTCTTCCGCTTGCGTTCTCAGTTCATCAGGAATATCCGTGATCTTGGGCTCTTTTCCAAGGTCATCTTCCCAAATGCTTGCTTTCATCGTAATAAGGTCTACTACCCCACTAAAGGTTGCTTCAAAGCCAATCGGGACTTGCATCGGAATCGGGTTGGCTCCGAGACGGTCAATAATGGTTTCAATCGTGCGTTCATAGGAAGCGCCGACACGGTCCATCTTATTCACAAAACAAATACGGGGAACGCCATAGCGATCCGCCTGACGCCACACAGTTTCGGACTGGGGTTCAACACCCTGCACAGCGTCAAATGCTACAACACCACCGTCTAAAACACGGAGGGAACGCTGGACTTCAGCAGTGAAGTCAATATGACCAGGGGTATCGATGATATTAATCTGATACCCTTTCCACTCAGCCGAGACAGCCGCAGATACAATGGTAATACCGCGTTCACGTTCCTGAACCATCCAGTCCGTCACTGTATTTCCATCGTCCACCGAACCAATGCGATGAGTCATGCCCGTATAGAACATGATGCGCTCGGTGGTTGTAGTTTTCCCGGCGTCAATGTGGGCAATAATGCCTATATTACGGTATTTCTCTAACGGATGAACGCGTGCCATTCTAAGTACTACCTGCTTCCTTTATCAAATTCAACCAGTACGCTTAAATACGATAGTGCGAGAAGGCGCGATTCGCTTCCGCCATCTTGTGAGTTTCATCGCGCTTGCGGATTGCGGCGCCAGTTTCATTAAATGCGTCAATCAATTCGGAAGCGAGTTTATCCGAGAAGGACTTACCGGAGCGGTCACGGGCGGCAGCAAGCAGCCAACGAATCGCCAGCGTGGTGCGGCGCTTGGAGGAGACTTCCATTGGAACCTGATAGGTCGCGCCACCGACACGGCGGGGGCGAACTTCCATCGCAGGGCTGACGTTCTTAAGCGCACCGTCAAAGACTTCCATGGGATTCTTTTCAGTGCGTTCCTTGATCAAATCCATCGCATCGTACATCAAGCTTGTCGCAACGCTCTTCTTACCCTGCTTAAGAACGTGTTGGATCATAGTTTGGACATTGATGCTATTAAAACGAGTATCGGGAAGAAGTTCCCGTTGTTCAGGTTTAGATCTACGCATGCTTTACTTCTCCATCCTTATAATATTACTTCGGACGCTTCGCGCCGTACTTGGAACGGCCTTGCTTACGATTGGCCACACCGGTGGTGTCGAGGGAACCGCGCACAATATGATAGCGAACGCCAGGCAGATCCTTCACACGACCACCGCGAACCAGTACCACGGAGTGCTCCTGCAACTGGTGACCTTCACCGGGGATATAGGCTGTCACCTCAATGCCATTGCTCAAACGCACACGGGCGATCTTGCGCAACGCGGAATTTGGTTTCTTGGGGGTCATCGTACGGACAATGGTACAAACACCGCGTTTCTGCGGTGCGCCCTTGTCCTGACGGAACCTACGCTGCTTAAAGCTGTTCAGCGTGTATTGCAAAGCAGGAGCCTTGCTTTTTGCATTTTTGTTTTTGCGGCCTTTGCGGACCATTTGGTTTACTGTCGGCACTTTTGCCTCCGATTACAAATTCTTCAAATTTACTTTTTTGATATTCACAAGAAACGAGACCATCAACACACAAACCCTGATGGCCTCATTTGTAGCTGCCAATGTTGTTCGAGCGGGAGGTAGAGCCGCTCTTGCTTTCTGGGCAACGGCGCAATATTTTATCACGCCGTATACATCAAGTCAATAGAAAACGACTACTTTTTCCTGGCTTGGCTCTCTCCCAGACTCAACAAGCCGGTGTCATGTTTCGGCGGATGGGTCTTCTCTTCATCTTTTCCGAACTTGATCACATCGCCGCTTTCATTGATCGCTTCGACCGCCAATCCAAGGGATTGCAATTCCTTGACCAAAACGCGGAAGGACGCAGGGATGCTTGGCTCTTCGATCGGCTCGCTTTTAACAATAGCCTCGTAGGTGTTCACACGTCCCTGAACATCATCCGATTTCACCGTGAGCATTTCCTGAAGAGTATGGGCAGCGCCGTAGGCTTCCAATGCCCACACTTCCATTTCGCCGAAACGCTGACCGCCAAATTGCGCCTTACCACCCAGCGGCTGTTGGGTCACCAGGCTGTAGGGACCCGTGGAGCGGGCATGTACCTTATCCTCAACAAGATGATGGAGTTTGAGGATGGTCATGACACCGACGGTTACGGGCTGATCATAAGGAAGTCCGATTTTTCCATCGCGCAAGGTCTGTTTACCAAGAGTTGGCAAGGGGATGCTTTTCTCTTTGGCGAGTTCCTGTGCGGTTTCAATTACTTTGTCTTCCGCAATTCGGCGGGTGATACCGTTAACCTCAAGCCACAGACGCAGGCAGGTATGAATGGTTTTATCATCCAACTTGGGATCGTGATTCGCGATGTTGCGGTCCTCGAGCAGAATTTCGTCAGGGTCGGAATGGCCCTTTTCGCGCAACCATTCACGAGCGGTGGCGCGACGCGCGTACGCAGGATCATTCAGGCTGTAAACGTCATAGCGACGCTTATCCAGCCATTGTTCCAGGTACAGGCGGCGGACTTCGTCATCGTCTTCGATGGTTGTCGGGTCATAATCCTGTTCCTTGAGCCACTCCCAGGCGCGTTCCGCCGCTTCCTTCCACGCCTGGTCTGTCATCCATGCGCGCGCAAGTTCTGCTTCGATCTGTTCTTCACTGGCGCCATCGAATACAGGTGTGACGGCTCGGAATTCCATACGTTTGGCAGCCCAACCCAAATGGACCTCTAGAACCTGGCCAATGTTCATACGGCCAGGCACGCCAAGCGGATTGAGGATGATATCAACAGGCGTGCCATCTTCAAGGAAGGGCATGTCTTCCACAGGGACTACTTTGGACACAACACCCTTGTTACCGTGGCGTCCCGCCATCTTGTCGCCCGCAGTGATCTTCCGGCGCTGGGCAACTGAAACACGGACCATTGTGTCCACACCAGCGGAAAGGTCGGAGTTCTCTTCACGAGTGAAGACCTTCACATCCACAACCTTGCCGCGTTCACCATGAGGCATACGCAGTGAAGTGTCTTTCACATCACGAGATTTTTCGCCAAAGATGGCGCGCAGCAAACGTTCTTCAGGCGTAAGTTCTTTCTCACCCTTTGGCGTGATCTTGCCGACGAGAATATCGTTCGGCCCAACTTCAGCGCCGATACGGATAATGCCATTCTCGTCCAAATCCTTGATGGCATCGTCACCCACATTGGGAATATCACGGGTGATCTCTTCAGGTCCAAGCTTGGTATCACGGGCTTCCACTTCATGCTTCTCGATATGCACCGAGGTAAAACGGTCTTCCTGCACCAAACGCTCTGAGAGCAGGATGGCATCTTCAAAATTGCCGCCTTCCCACGAGAGGAATGCCACAACCACATTTTGACCCAGCGCCAACTGCCCGCTGTCGGTCGAGGAAGAATCCGCGATGATATCGCCAGCCTTGATCACCTGCCCCTTGACCACCGAAGGACGTTGGTCAATACAGGTGCTTTGATTGGAACGCTGGTATTTGCGCAGTTGATATGTACGGATACCGGTACGCTTCTCTTTTACGGTGATGCTTGATCCTGTTACTGAAACGACTTCCCCATCCGCTTCAGCGACGACGACCTGTCCCGAATCCAAAGCCGCATGTCCTTCCATACCAGTGGAAACCAATGGAATTTCAGGGCGGACAAGCGGGACCGCTTGCGCCATCATGTTCGAACCCATGAGCGCACGATTGGCATCGTCATGCTCAAGGAAGGGAATGAGTGCGGCGCTGATGCCCACGACCTGATGCGGCGCAACATCCATGAAATCGATCGACTCTGCATTGGAGAACATAAAACCTGAGTGATAACGGCAGGAAATACGCTCGCGCGAGAATTCCTTGTTTTCGGTCAGAGTGGCATTTGCCTGAGCAATTGTGAACTTATCTTCTGCATCGGCGGAAAGATAAATAACCTCATCGGAAATGAAGGGAACAATGCCAATTTCAGCATCAAACCTTGAAATCCGTTTCAGGGTCTTGGCATCAATCGGGGTGCCTGCTTTGAAAAGCAATTCTTCCGATTTGGGGTCGTACACATCTTCGCTCAACGTGCGTCCTTCGAGACGTTCGTCAGAAGAATTGAAGGTTCTGTATACTCGACGATATGGCGTTTCAATGAAACCATATTCATTTACCCGTGCAAAGGAAGCCAAACGACCAATCAAACCAATGTTCGGGCCTTCAGGGGTTTCAATCGGACAAATACGCCCATAGTGCGAGTGATGGACATCACGAACATCGAAACCGGCACGCTCACGGCGCAAACCGCCAGGACCCAATGCTGAAAGCGTGCGCTTGTGGCGCAATTCAGCCAGAGGGTTGGTTTGATCCATGAACTGGGAAAGTTGGGAAGAGCCAAAGAATTCACGTAATGCTGCAACAACCGGGCGGATGTTGACCAGTGTGACCGGCGAGAGCTGTTCCTGGTCACGAATGGACATGCGCTCTTTAATTACGCGCTCCATGCGTCGAAGTCCGATCCGCAACTTGTTCTGGATCAATTCACCCACCGTCTTGACACGACGGTTGCCGAGATGATCAATATCGTCAGATCGTTCCTTCCCATTATTGATCTGGATCATGCGGCGGAGCAGGCGAATGATGTCGCTCTTGCTCACAGTGCGATGCGGGATCGGGATATTGAGGTCGAGCTTTTGATTCAGTTTATAGCGCCCAACGCGTTCCAAATCATAGTGACGCTGATCAAACAACTGCTCTTCAAGGAACTGGCGGGCATTGTCCAATGTAGCAGGGTCGCCTGGCCTCATCTTTTTGAAGAATTCGATCAGGGATGCCTCCGCGATTGTGAGGTTGGATAAGTCCCAGTCAGGTTCCTGTCTCATCGATGATGCAATGAACATGCGGTCAGGGTTGTTATCCACATCTTGAAATATGGAGAGGATTTCCTCATCTGTACCATGCTTGATGGGTGAATCCTTCATGCCGTCATTTACTGCTGCGAGCGCACGCAGGAATACTGTGATGGGAACCGTACGCTTGCGGTTAAACTTCAGGATAACGTAATCGGATTTTCGGGTTTCAAATTCCATCCACGCGCCGCGATCCGGGATAAGTTTCGCCATGGCAAGCAAGCGGCCTGTAGCACGGTCGGCGGGGGCCTCGAAATAGACACCGGGAGAGCGGATCAATTGAGATACAACAACACGCTCGGTACCATTGACAATGAACGTGCCCTTATCCGTCATTTCAGGGAAATCGCCGAGAAAGATATCCTGCTTGATCGGCTCAGGGACATCTGGTCCGGCAAGCAGAACGGAAACATATAATGGGCTGGCGTACGTCAGGTCGCGCTCAACACATTCTTCAATAGTATGTTTGGGATCACCAAACCAATATTTCAAACCCCATTGCTGGGATTCAGGGCTGCGGCTTGGGAAAAATAACTTCATCCCCTTGTTGTAGGATTCAATCGGTGAGATTTCGTGGAAAAGATCGCCCAGACCTTCCTTCTTCAATCGCTCAAATGAATCAAGCTGGACTTCAATCAAATTAGGTAAATCAAGTTTTACTGGGATACGAGCGTAGCTTTTTTGGGGCAAAGAAGATGCCATTCTTCTCTCCTGACTTTTATTTGGGCTGGGTAATAAACAATTTTAACTGCCCCTTTGGACAGCGACCCCAGATTATATCGAATTGAATGTGAAAAGTCAAGTAACTTCCTCTGGTGACAGCGGTGAAGAAAACCGGCTCAGCGCAGAGGTGCGGGCGAGAACAAGGAGGAGGAGAGCAAGAACAGGCGCGCAACAATCTCCCAAAAACGGGTGGCGATGGCCTCATCGGATGTCAAAAGTGAAAAAGTGAG
>JAUXWL010000477.1 GCA_030680155.1 Anaerolineales bacterium | reverse complement strand
TCGCGCACTTTGCCTGTTTGCTTGTTTGCCAGAGGCAGGTTGGTTTCTTTCAATGCAGAAGGAATGAGTTGTAACAAATCGTTTTTTGAAATCATAGATTAATCCTTTTCATACTTATCTTCATGTCGTTGCGAGCCGCCGCTCTTGCTCTTTGGCGGCGAAGCAATCTCCTGTTATGGGGAGACTGCTTACCACTTCGTGGCACAGGTCGGCTAAGAACAAGAGCGCCTCGCAGCGACATTGCTAGATTTGACTTGCATACTTCACACCATTCTCAAACAACGCCAAACCGCTGTGACGATTGACTCCCCGCGTCCATTGTGGGTGTTGGTGGGGGTGAATGTGATTTTCCGGGTGCGGCATCAGACCCAGCACATTGCCTTGTGGGTTGCAAATGCCAGCAATATCAATAATGGAACCGTTGGGGTTGATGGGGTATTCGCCATTGGCAGGGGAGCCGTTGGCGCGGGTGTATGTGAGGGCGATTTGATCCAGTGATTGGAGATTGGAGATTAGAAATTGGTTGGATGTTTGAAAATTTCCTTCTCCATGAGCGATGGGACATTCGATAAGTTCACCCAAGCCTTTTGTCCAAATACACTTTGATGAGATGGGTTTCAACGTAACCCACCGACATTCAAAATGTCCCTGCGCATTAAAGGTCAGTGTTGCTGCCATGTCATTGCGAGGGCGATAGCCCGAAGCAATCTCCTGATTCACAGGGGATTGCTTCGTCGGGAAGAGCACCCTCCTCGCAATGACATTACCACCTGGAAGAATTCCCGACTTCACCAACGCCTGAAACCCATTGCAGATTCCAATGACGGGCTTGCCAGATTCAACGAAGGCGAAGATTTCGTCCGCGAAATAGGACGCGAGATCGAGGGCGAGGAGTTTGCCCGCGCCCAGGGCGTCGGCGTAGGAAAAGCCGCCAGGAAGGACGAGCAGGTTGAAGTCCGCGAGACGCGTTTTCGTCATGCGCAGTTCGTTGAGCGGAATCCCAGTCGCGTCTGCGCCTGCTAGAGTCAGCGCTTCGATGACGTCGAAATCGCGGTTGGAGCCGTGGGCTTGGAGGATGAGTGCTTTTGGTTTCATAAGGCAGCTGATTAGAGATTAGTTGGGAGTGTTGAAGGCGCGAACGAGATCGTCAACGGAGATTTCTTGGTTGTTGATTTTGAGGATGGGATCAGATGTGACTTCGCCGAGTTTGGTGATTGGGAGATTGGTAAAGTGATTTTCAAATGCGGCGGCGTTTGTGGGTGTGACTTCGACGAGGAGACAGCCGTTGACTTCTGTGAATGTGCCGACTGAAGTCGGCGGTACGGTCATGCCGAGTCGCCCACCGATGCACATCTCCGCGGCGGCAACGGCGAGTCCACCTTCACTGAGATCATGGCACGATTTCACTAAGCCGTTTTGAATCGCTTGATGTAATGCCCGATATACTTGCAGAGTTTCTTTAGGGACATCAGGTACCAACTGATCACTGTTCACTGATAACTGATCACTGCCCACCGATAACTGATTACTTCCCACTAGATAAACCACATTCCCCGCTTCCTTCAAATCCATCGTGATGGATTTACTGACATCTTGCACGACGCCAATGGCGGAGATGAGCAGCGTGGGCGGAATGGCGTGACGCAAACCGTCTGCGCCGAGGTATTCGTTGTTGA
>JAUXWL010000473.1 GCA_030680155.1 Anaerolineales bacterium | reverse complement strand
CGGCGGTGCAGGCAAAGAGACACAAAGGAAAACCTTTTCATTATTTAACCTTCGTGTCCTCGCGCCCTGCGGGTTGTGTTTAAGCATCTTTTTGCAGTAGAGTCACAGATTGGGATGTAAAAAATTATAACCGATACAATTGCCGCCATTTCGGCTGTCGGATGGGAAGTGTGCTCATCCTTTGAACAACCAATCGGTAATAGCATTCGTTTTCGATCTTATCCGCAGATGACGCAGATTTTTCTCTTGAAAATTTCGAACCTACATCATTGCTGAAATCTGCGGATTATTTTCGATTGTGCCTATTTTTTCTTTACATCGCCATGCGCCATCATATCCACGGCAATGGCAATCGCAAGAATGAGGATATCGTTCTGTCCATCCGCAATGTCCACGCCATAGGTATCGGTGAGGCGGAATATCTTCTTCGATATTTCAGCAATTTTCCTGCCGCCCGCTTTAATGGTGTATTCAAAATCAAGGATGTTGCCCTGCACCACCAGATCCGCCCCATCCTTGACCTTCACATTCCATTTATCGCGCAGCGGGGTGAGCAACGCCTTCTTGACAGTGGCAATATCCTTACCGTTTGCGTCTTCGATCACCATCGTGTCCTTGATGGTCAGCAGGCGTTCCTTAATTTTCGCCAACTTCTTGCCGTTCGCATCCTCGAACACCAGCGTCTTGCGGATGCGCAAGACCTTGCCGTCCACTTTGAAGACTTTCCTGCCTGCTTCGTTCTCGATCCAGAAATCATCTCCGATGGAGATCAGGTTTTGACGTATTTTGTATCGGTTTGTCATGGGAGTTTCCTCTTTATAGGTGGTGATGAATAATTCTTCAAAAGTATAATCCATCTACGGAACTTCCCATGAACAAGTTTCCACACACGGACACGCTCGTCGAAATTCAGAATACACTCCGCGCAGGGACAGATGTCAAATTGAGCGGGGTTGAGATTGTATAAAACAAGACCTCCGAAGTCTTTGAGACTTCGGAGGTCTAATCATCCATTCTCTAATTCTCTGCTCTTTCACTCCCCCGTCGGCACCCAGATATTCTTGACCTGAGTCGCCTCGTGTAGGAACTCGTGACTTATCCCGCCACAGCCACAACTTGATAAATGGCAGGGCGGTATCGCGGCGCGGGGATGGATTTCCCTTCCGCTTTTGCCGCTTCAAGCCATGCCTTCTTGGCAACCAAAGCCTCAGACAAGGCTTCTTCGGGCGTATCCCCAAAAGCGGAGCAATGAACTAGGTCGGGAATATCCGCAATGTAGCCTTCGTCCTCTTCGCTATAAAAGATGTTGATGTGATAGTCTTTCATTCTTTCTCCAAATTCAAGGCGTACCGCTCGACTAATTCCATAAACTGGCGGATTTGATAAGGCTTGACCTGCCCTTTCACATTTTGCAAATTCACCAATTCTTTCACCTTTGAGCGGATGAAAATGTGATGACTGCCACTTGTACGGGAAAGCCGAAATCCAAAGCCTTCGACCAGTAAAACAAAATCATTGAAGGCTATGTTCTTCGAGCCAGCCAGCACCTTTGTAAGAATTTTCTTGAGTTTCGCCATTAGTTATTTTATATCACAATTTATTCCCCCGTCGGCACCCAGATATTCTGCCCTTCCCGCCCTAACGGGCACCCTCCCCAAATCCGAAATAAGAAGTTGGGATAATTATTCAGTCCCTTTAATTCGGATTTGGAGAGGGGTTATGCCGCAACAGTCTCAAAAGCCACATTCAATCGCGTGGAAGCGGGGAGAACATAATTCAACTTCTCGAAGCCAATTACGTTTCCATCTTTATCTTTCATCAGAATCACTTCATCGCCTGTTTCTTCAGCGACAACTTCATCTTCGGGATTGCCAAACCAAACAGTAAGTGTGTTTCCAAGTTGATCATAATAAACTTTTACTTGTGCCATATTTGTTCTCCTTCTTTCACCGCATCAGTCGGGTAAGCAGTGATCAAGAAACCTTCACCATCCAGACGCTTTGTCACCGCACAAACCCACCTACCCAATCGCTCTGGTTTGTAAAACAGATAAACACTTGGGTCTTTCTTGCTCAGCCGTATTTCGTCAGGATTTCGCAAAACTTCCTGAATATCGGCTTCACGCCCAAGCATCACGGGGTGTTTTATCGTGACGATCACTTGCCAATATTCGGCTGTGACACGAACGCGAAAACCGAGTGGCGTTTCAACTTCAAAGAGGAC
>JAUXWL010000470.1 GCA_030680155.1 Anaerolineales bacterium | reverse complement strand
GACGGTTCGATCTCCATTTTCGATTCTCAGGGCAGGGCAGTTTGGAGCGCTGAACAGGAACAACTGCGGCGGATGCGCGCCTTTGACCTGAACGGCGACGGCAATAGTGAAGTCATCACCGGCGGCGAATATGGCGCGTTCAGAATCTACAACGCCAAAGATGGCAGCATCCTCTTCGAAAAATCACTCGGACAAGCCATCAGCGAAGTCCGCGAAGTGGAATTGGACGGCGACCCATCCTCGCGCGAGATCGTGGTCGGTGGAAAAGACGGCGGCGTGTGGGCCTTCTCCTTTGACGGAACCGCCGCCAGGCAAATCTGGAGCGGTTCTTTATCCGATAAAGTGACTGAAATCTCAGGTCTGGACATTGACGAAGATGGCAAGCAGGAAGCGGTCATCGGCGATGATGCGGGCAACGTGGCGATCTTCACCGATACCGGCAGCCGCAACAACCTGCCCAAACATTCCAGCGGCATCACCCGCATTGACATCGGCAGACTCGGGGGTGACCGTTACGTGGTTGTCGCGGACTACAACGAAGTGCAGGTCAACAAGGTTAATTTCAGTTCCATCCCCGCCTTCCAATATACGCCGCTGATTGTCGGTGTGATCATCTCCGCCGTCATGCTCATCATCGCGGCGATTCTGGCGTCCATCCCGCCGAAGCCTGAGATGAAGGTCTCGTTTAAGGACAAGAGCCGCGAAAGCCTGGATGCCGAACGCCGCATGTTGAAGGAACACATCGCGGACGTGGAACGCCTGCGCAAAGCCGGTGAAATGAGCGGCGACGCCTACCTCGCGCGCCTCAAACGCCTGCGCAGCGACCTCGCGGATAACGAAACAGCCTTCAAGGAAGCGGGCTACCAGATCAAAGCGGAGACATTCAACTGCCCCAACTGCGGCGGCACGCTCGAACTCGGCATGGATAAGTGCGAGTACTGCGGGCAGGTGATATTGTCGTAATTCGTGATTCGTGATTCGTAATTGGTAATTGAAAATCTCCCGTCGGTGCTGGCGGGAGATTTTTCATCGCGCCCTCCCATCCGCAAAGCGTTAGCCCAAAGTGTTAGCCCAAAGTTGACGAAGTTACCGAATGTAGTTACAATTCAATCCATGAAATTTACATGGGATGAAAATAAACGGCTGGCGAATATCAAAAAACACGGAATTGATTTCGCCGATGTTCCTCCCATGTTCGACGGCGATGTTTTTACAATCGAAGACCTGCGTTTTGAATACAGTGAAACACGCTACATCACATTTGGGCTTTTGAAGTTTCGCGTGATCGTCGTGGCGCATACAGACGAGAACGATGTCATTCGGATTGTCTCCGCCAGAAAGGCAGCAAAAAATGAAGAAAAACAATATTTCAAAGAAATCGGGGACCGATTTTAAGCGGCTGGATTCGATGACCGACACCGATATTGATTTTTCGGACATTCCGGAGGTCACTCCCGAAATGTTTGCAAAAGGGATTGTGCGACGCGGAATCCAGCCAATGACCAAACGTCAGTTGACTTTAAGGCTCGACAGCGATGTTATTGATTGGTTTAAAGAACAGGGACATGGCTATCAAACCCGAATGAACGCCTTGTTACGAGCTTATATGAACGAACACAAAAAATTGACTGGGGAGCGAAAAAAAATTACGCTACGCCAAAAATAAAACCCCTGTATTGCCAAGGCAAAAAGACTCGCGAACTCGGCATGGATAAATGCGAGTATTGCGGGCAGGTGATTCTTTCGTAGGGGCGGGTTGCAGGTTTAAAAGGTACAGGTGACGGTCACGTCCATCGTGGCTGTCTCCTGTTTTTGTTAATATTTCAAAAAAAATTTCCCGCCGAAAGGCGGGAAAAGGAAGAACAAAACCCAGAAGACAGAACACAGGCTACAGAAAACAAGATCACCCGTTGGGGAGGGACACCACCACACGAAAACCGATGAGGTTGTCCCTGTAGTACGGGCGGAGGTTGAGGCGGACCGCCACACGCGCGAGGACTTCAATGTTGCTCCACGAGCCGCCACGCAGAGCCAATGCTTTTTGACCACCATATTCCTGACCCGAATAATTCGCCTGCCATTCCCACACATTGCCGCACATATCCATCACTCCAAATGGACTTTTTCCGAGCGGGTAAGCGTTTACTGGCGTTGTGTGCCCAATTCCACTCTCACTTACATTTGCGCGGCGCAGGATTTCTTTCAGAGAAGTAGTCGCCTTATTTGGTTCATCCCAAGGGTAGTGTCCTTCAGGCTTAACGCCCCCAGCCGCTTTTTGCCATTCAATTTCCAATGGCAAACGAATCGCCTGCGGTCTCAACGAAGGGTTGGCTTTGCTTTCTGAAACGGTGTTCCAGTTCTGAAAGAGCCATTCACAATAGGCATTGGCTTCATACCATGAAATCCCAACCATAGGATGATTTGGATTTGACTTTCCAAAATTCTTATCCTCCCAATGGCGCGGCAGTAATACTTTCGATTTTGATTTTTTTAGTTCCTCACGCACCCAATTCAACCCATCCTGCCCCCCCCAATCCCCGATTCTTTGGCACTCTTCATCAAATTTCGGAAATTCAAGCCAATAGACGGGGTTGGCAAAATCAGGGGCGTTCAAGAAGCGTTCATATTGCGCATTCGTAACAGGGTATTTCCCGATTCCAAAAGGATATGGAACTTCTACTGTCGAGGGAATTTCGATAAAACGGTACAGGTCAAGCCCATCATCAGGTGAACCCATTGGCTTTGCTTCAAGGGCAGTTCCTTTTTTATATTCGGGGAATTCAATTTTCAACGCGCCCGCGCGTACCCGCAGCGCTTTGAGTAATTTTTCGTGCGCATTTGGCGCAAAATAATCCACCCAATGTAATTTTTTCAATTGTTCAAAGGAAGGGTTGCAGTCATCCAGCCGCAGGGGGATGACATAGATCGCGCCTTCGCTCTTTTCCTGCGCGATGTCCAAGGCGCGTCTGATCTCTTTGTTTACATATCCCTCTTTTGCAACCGATATCTTTGAAAGACAAATTATGATCGCATCCGCATCGCGCGTGGCTTTGTAGATTTCAAGGTCAAAATCCTGCCCAGGAAGTAAATCTTCCTCATCCAGCCACGGGTTGATCCAACTTTCGGCATTCAAACGCTGATACAACTCCCGCACAGCAGGCTTGTCTTGCGAAGCATGGCAGAGAAAAACGCGGAGAGGTCGCTGCATTATGAAATTCCCATGCGTGAATTATAACAAACCCTCCCGCCGAAAAGTCAGCGGGAGGGTTCTTTCTTCTTTCGTCTTTCGTAAACAGGGAGATTGCTTCGAGTGAAAGATCGTCACTCTCGCAATGACATGCTAATACAACGGCAAACTCTGATCTACTTCCTTCGCCCAGGCGTTGATGCCGCCTTTCAGGTTTTTAACCTTCTTGAAACCAGCGCTGGCAAGCAATTCCAATGCGCGGGCGGAACGGGTGCCGCCTTTGCAGAAGACAACCATGTCATCGGCAGAGTTCAACTCGGAGAGGCGGCTCGCCAACTGTCCCAGCGGGATGTTGACCGCGTTCGGCAGGGCGGAAATTTCCAACTCGTGCGGTTCGCGCACATCCAGCAGTTTTAGGCTCGTGCTGAGCGAAGTCGAAGCATTCACA
>JAUXWL010000308.1 GCA_030680155.1 Anaerolineales bacterium | reverse complement strand
GTAATTATAGATGATGTCAACTCTTACCCCGGAACACATCTCCCAAAAACTGCGGGAGGCGCAGGCGGATTCGAATGCGTCCGATGAATATGCAGAGATGGCGGTGAACCCGGATACCCGTCTCAAGTGCGCGGCGGTGTTGCTGCCGCTGATGAATTTCGATGGCGAGTGGCACATCCTTTTTACCCGCCGAACGGACCGCGTCGAATCGCACAAGGGACAGGTCTCCTTCCCCGGCGGCGCGTGTGATGAGGGCGAAACCACCCCCGAACAGACCGCCTTGCGCGAAGCAGACGAGGAGATCGGCGTCAACCCAGCGGATGTGCAAATCCTTGGGCGGCTGCATCGTATGATTACGGTCAGCAGTTTTCGGGTGAGTCCGGTCGTGGGCGTTATCCCTTTCCCATATGCCTTTAAGGTGGCGGGAGTCGAAGTGGCGCGGGTCTTTACCATCCCGCTGCTCTGGCTGGCGAACCGTAACAATTATTGGGAATTTTCGCTCGGCAACGCAGACCGCTCTGTGATCGCCTATCACCCGTATGACGGCGAACTACTCTGGGGCGCTACTGCGCGCATGACCGTGAATTTTTTGAAGACATTAGGATTTGGCTTGAAATAGTAGGGGCAGCCCGTAAATAAAAAAAGGCTCTTACGTAGTTTCAAGGAGCTCGTCCAGAAAGCAGCAATTCCAAATCTGAATCTAACAATCTCAACGCAAAGCCGCCAAGACGCTAAGATGTTGACCTTTCCTCGACGGAATCGGCAAGAGTACACTCTGGCGCAGGGGCAATCCTAAAAAAGCCTTGCGGCGTTGCGTCTTTGCGTTAAGGTTTGGCATCTTTGCCTTCTACACAATTTTAGATTTGGAATTGCTGGTATCCATGTGGAGGTCTTGCAAAAGGCGGCGGAAGTGGTTCGGGAAAACAAACGCAGGCAAATCTATTTTCTGGTGAAATACATCGGCGGGGAATTTGGCACGGGCACAGGCGAGGAATACGGGGAACCCGACCCCATGAGCGGGTCGTATCATCCCATGTGGATGCCGCTGGAGGAGGCGCTGAAGGAGAA
>JAUXWL010000465.1 GCA_030680155.1 Anaerolineales bacterium | reverse complement strand
GTGGATGGTTGGTGGCTCAAATCGCCAAGTTTTGCGATTACTGGGTTTAGATTTGGAATTGCTGCCAGATTTGGGGGTTTCTTGAGCAAGGGATGATTCTATGGTAAAATGCCGTGCTTCCGGAAAAGGCGATTTGTTGGAATTATTGCAAGGAAAGGATGTATTACGATGGCTAAATGTAATCACTGCGGCAAAGCAACCACCTTCGGTCACAGCCGCTCGTTCTCCCAGCGTGCCACCAACCGCACGTTCAAGCCGAATCTTCAGAAAGTTTCGGTGATGGAGAAGGGCCGTTTGATCAAGAAGACGCTGTGCGCCAAGTGCATCAAAACACTCGCTAAAACTGCGGGGTAGTTCTATTTTTCTCTCGCATCGAAAATCGCGGCGCTTTGGCGTCGTGATTTTTGTTTTAAGGGGTGAAGCGCGATCCACCTCCTACGATGATGCAATTTTTTTCAACAGCCGCACCCCTTCCCCAGTTCCCTTGGGGTGCTTGAAAGCGGCGTTGCCAGTGACAAAAGCGGTTGCGCCTGCTTTTTTCATCAACGGGAGGGTTTCGGCGTTGATGCCGCCATCCACTTCGAGATGGGCCGGGGAGCGGAGTGCGTTCAATTTATTGCGGATTTCCTCTACTTTGGCGATCATCTCAGGCATGAATGTCTGACCTGAATAGCCCGGGTTGACGCTCATGACCAGCACCAGGTCTGCGAGCGACAGGGCGGAATCCAAGGCGGAGGCGGGGGTGGCAGGGTTTAGGGTAATGCCCGCCTTGCAGCCAAGCGACTGGATCTGCCTGACGATGCGCGGCAAGTCAGAGCAGGTTTCAACATGGACAGTGATGTTGCCCGCGCCTGCTTTCGCAAAGGCTTCGATATATTTTTCAGGTTCCGAGATCATCAAATGTACGTCGAGTGGGAGTTTGCTGGCGCGCTTGCAGGCTTCCACGAACAGCGGGCCAATGGTGATGGTGGGCACAAAATGACCGTCCATCACATCCATGTGAAGCCAGTCGGCGCCAGCGGATTCGCAGGCGGAGATCTCTTCGGCGAGGCGGGTGAAATCGGAGGCGATCATGGAGGGGGCGAGCAGGTAGTTTGACATGGTAAATACAAATACCTGACAGGTACGCTTTGCGAACATCTGTCAGGTATTAATTTATTATCTTCCGGGCGGAAAGTAGGTGAGATAGACCCACAACCAGAATGGGATTAATCCACCAACGAATATGACGGCGAGCAACCCAAGCCCCACAGAGACCCAGTCAATTTCTTCGGCTGCGGATTCTGCCGGGGCGGTGTACACAGGTTGAGGCATGGGGGGAGGCGTGTACTGTTCGGGTTGGTAATACTGCACGGGTTCAGGTTCAAGCTGGGGAGGCTGAGTCCTGCCTTGAGGCACCAGTCGTTCTGCTACATCAGGTTTGAGGGTGATAACGGATGGAGATACAGGGGCGACGGGTTCGGGCTGTGGGACTGGCAGGGTGCCAAATTTTTGCAGGACGCGCCCGAGCTGGTCGGCGGTGCGGTAGCGGGCGGAGGGTTCTTTAGAGAGTACTTTCATAATAATTTCTTCAAGCATGACGGGAATATCGGGAATGTATTCGCGGATGGGGATGGGGCGCGCAGAGATGTGCAGTCTGGCGAGTTCATCGGCGGTGGAGGCGGTGAAGGGCGGCGTGCCGCTGAGCAGTTCGTACATGACGACACCGAGGGAATATACGTCGGAGGCGGGGGTGGGAGATTCGCCGGCGGCTTGTTCGGGCGCGAAGTAAAGCGGCGATCCCCAGACGACATCAGTGCGTTCGTTCGGAGTGAAGGAGGCGAGCGCGCGGGCGATGCCAAAGTCGGTGACTTTGAGACGCATGTCTTTTGAGACGAGCATGTTGTGGGGTTTGATATCGCAATGCACCAGGCCGGCGCGGTGGGCGTATCCAATGCCCGCGCATGCCTGCACCATGAGCGGGATGCCATCCTTAACAGAGAAACGTCCGCGCTCGCGGATGAGTTGCTTGAGGTCTTTGCCGGGGATGTGCTCCATGACGATGTAGAGCAGTCCGTCAGCGAAGCCAAAATCATGGACGGTGACGATGTTAGGATGCGAAAGATTCGCGGCGGAACGCGCCTCGAGCCTGAACTGGTTTTGGAATTCGGCGTTGTCTGAGTAATCCTTGCGCAGGACTTTGATGGCGACGTCGCGGTCGAGCACGACATCACGCGCGCGGTAGACGTATGCCATTCCGCCTGTGCCGAGTTGTTCAAGGAGTTGATAACGATCGTTGAGAAGTGCGCCTTCGGTCATTGTGGGGGGATTATAACGTAATTCGTAATTCGTAATTCGAGAAGGAGGAGAGTTCATTTGACTTGGCGCCGCTGAATTTAACGACGTGGGCGGTGGCAACTCGCTTTGAGGGACGTATTGTTTTAAAGTTCGCACGCCTCCATTGAAAGGAATGTTGTCGCCCCGGGCGTCATGCCAGATGTTCCATATGCCTCCTTTACAGACGCACTACTGATCATTGTATTGTCAGAACCTGGGTACATCTATCACCGGAACCCCGCCGTTCCCTTGCAATGTCCATTTGAAAAGCCGTTGGCTATACCCAGCGCGGTCACAAATTGCGCTTTTTCAGAGGCAGGAAAGCGCAATTTGTACCCTGCGGGCATGATATGACCGTGGGCATTATAAGAATTAAGGCGCACAGCCTTTCTGCAGGATCACCCCAATATCAGAAATATCCACTGTTTCAGAAACTCGTTCCCACAAGGTATGAAGCGCAGGGCACAGCGTTGGTTGTCCCTTAATCGCGCGTTCCGTCAACTTGATGGCAGTGTTGATATCCCCAGTCATGGCAAAGGCTTCAATGAAAGGCAGGTACTCGACCGGCAGGGCAGGGTTCAAATTCTCCTTTTGTGCTTCGCGATATAAATTGGCGGCTTCCTCCCAATTTCCCTGTTGGCGCGCGATCTCTGCTTGGGTGTAGGTGTAACACCATCCGTGTTTTGGTTCACTGCCAAATATGGATGGTTCCATTTTGGGGGCGGGCGCTTTTGTGAGAATCAACTCCAGGTTGGATAGCGGAATGGCATTTATCAAATAAAAACTTGCGCCGGGAACAGTTTCTGCTGTATTGTAGAGCGGATCAAGCACACGAAGACATCCGCCTGCTTCCTTGTAAATTACCACGCTGTTGGTGGTGTTGCCGCGAAACGACACGGTGCGATAAGGCACGTCCAGCGGATTTCCCGCGCGAATTTCAGCAGGTGTGAATCTTGTTTTTAAATAAAGCAGGGTGTAGGGTAAATCTCGGCTGTTCAGATCGGGAGCATACATCCAGTTCAACCCGGCGGTTAGTTGCAGGTCTGCGGCGTATTTTAGCGGGAGTTCATAGGTGAGGATTGCTGTGTTTTCCTTCAAAGCGGGCATGCGCCATGCCATTTGCCAGAAGAGATCCTGCTGGTTTGCCCAATCGCGGCGGAAGGTGTTTGCCACCGAAAATTGATAGGCGGTGGATATGCCGATCAAAACGCTTAGCAGGATGATTTTCCCGCGTCCTTCTCTTAACGTCAAATCTGCCAGCCCTATGATGAATAAACTTGCCCCCAGCATGATCGAAACAAAAAAGCGGTCATAGTCAAATTCGATCTTCAAAGGTAACCCTGCAGCCCACGAGGGGAGCCTGCCTGCGAAAATGGCAGCCAACCCCATCGTTACTGCCCACCAGCCCCAGGATTGTGACTGGTTTTGTGTTTCATGTTGCTCGCTTCTTCCCTGCATTACAAAGTAAACGATCAACGATGTCAGCAAAAGGATCACAAACGCAATCGCCTGTGTGACTGACCCGTCGATGGCGGCGAAGATGCCGAAGGCGCCAACCCATGAGGTAAATCCGGCTAATGAGAGCGTTGTGATAAATTCGTTGATAAGCGCCAACGGAGAAAGTGTGGAAAAGATGTTGATCTCATATGATTCGTACGATGTGGATTGGTAGTAGGCATACGTCCAGGCTGCGTTGAGAATCCATACAATGAGATATGGCATCCAATGCAGAAATGTCTTTGTTAATAATTTCTTTTTCTCTGTCAGGGTTTCAGCAAAGATGGCGAGGATGAAAAAGAATCGAAGGATTTCCAACCCGAAGAAATATTCTGTTGAGAACAGACCAAGCGTTTGTAGAAGTATTGCGAGCGCGATCCAGCGTTTGGAGTTGAACCCATTTCGCAGCAGGTATGCTGTGATGATGAATGAGGCAAGTAGAAAGGAAAGGGGGATTAGTTCCTGGTTAACGTGAGTCAGCGCCACCCACTGCTGCCCAAAAGCGGGGTATACGGTGAATAGCAGTACGGTCCACAGTGCGGATTGTTGTCGGGTTGGGAAAACCTGCCGAAGCAGCCACCAGACTTGAAGTCCTAGAAGGAAGCGGATGCCCAAGCCTAGAATTTGCCACGTCAATGGATGTCCGCCAAAGAGGGTTGTGGTTACTGTGAAGATTGGTCCCAGCAATGGGCGGAAGGGGCGAAAGGCTTCGATGAATTCCACGGGCCCGAAGAAGCGTAGGAACCAGGCAAAGGGCAGGTCGTCCCAATAAAAACCCATCCGGTGGGCTAGCAGGCCGTATGCCAGGAATGTGAGCAGGAGTAGAACGGCAGGAATAACGATTGGTTTTTGAAGCAGCTGGTTGAATTTTTCTTTAATGTTTTGCATTTGGAATTCGATTCCACCATTGTGATGGTGGATACTCCTATGAATAGTTATTTTTGTGGGACGAAAAATGAGTTTATTTTTTCCATCAACGCAGGATTTACTTTTCCCATTCGGTTGGTTTCACTGGAAAAAGAAAGCAGCAGGCTTGCGGCCAGGGTGATGGCCACAAGAAGATTTGCCAGATGAAGGTAGGTTTTTGATGATTTTGAATTTTGGATAATCAGCCAGTATCCGATGATCGCCAGAAGTGTGATTTGTGATATCAGGTCAACAAGAAACCGCATTTGTCCGTAAAAATAAAATAGGATCGTGGCAAAACTGATCAGGAACGATCCGCTGAGGGCATGTAAGATAAAGTTCAATAACTGGGGTTTTGGTGTTGTGTTTTGTTCGCTTGTTTTTTTTGAGAGAAAAGGAAGAATTGCAAGGAATAGGAACGGGGCATGGAATAGGATGCCTGTAACCCTTCCTCCTGAAAACAGGTGGGGTGTTGCAATGCCGAGGTTTTTCATTAATTCAGAGGTTTTTATGGGCTGAATGAAGGGGAAGTGTGTGATGAACTCAAACGGTTGAAAGAGGTATGCATAGAAATTGAATGGAAAGTAACCCGGATGGAACACTAGGTGCATGTTGCGATTTAGATTATAGATCGTGATCTGGTAGCGAAGCCCAAACTCGAAGAGATTGTCGAATCTTGCCCAGTTGTACCAGCCGATGAGGATCGCGCCGAATGCCAGCGGAGCCAGCAGCGCGACGGCGAGGGGGGTTATCTTCTTCCAATGGATGGGGTTGGGGTGATTTTTCCAGAGCGAGAAGAGTGTGAGTGCGGTCAGGAATAAGATCGGGAAGACATTGATCGCCCGTGAACCAACGGAGCACGCCCAAAATAAGCCAGTTAATACCAAGTGTCTCTTTTTGATTCCGTTTTCAAATGCCAGGATGGCGAAGTAAATCCCACCGATCAGGAAGAACTGTCCCGCGCCGATGGCAGCTTCGTACACATCAGGGATGTTGAGAGACCATAGAATTGGCAGGATGCATCCAATCAGAAAAATGCAGAGCACAACTGCCCGGGCGGGGGTTTCTGTAAAAAAGAGCCGCCATAATTTCAGGATAATAAGGGAATTAAAGATGAGCAAACCACACAGAAAGAAGTAGACCAGATATATGTCGGTGATGCTTGCATTTGATACTATCTGTATGGGGGTGATAATCAAGGCAGGTACGGGGCCCCAGTAGAGATATAACTTCTCGTTATAGAGTGACATGTCCCAGATTTCATCATCAAAAGGCGCTCTTGCAGTTGAACTGTATGGGTCTTCAGAGGATAGGAGGGCTTCGCCGGGGTGGGTGTCAATATTAAGTTGTCCCTGTGCAAAGGCATCTGCCAACTGCATGTAGTATCTTGTTGATTTTCCCCAGTTTGTGAAGGTTCCAAAAGTGATGAACCAGGTATAAATGATGAAGATGCCCAGCCAGATGTGAGAGAGTAGAAAGGCGGTTTTGATCCACTCAACTTTCTGGATGGAAGCGAGAAATCGAAAATCCATTTTATTTGAAAGAAACAGAAATATCGTGAAGAAGAGCAGTCCCACCCCAAGGGACAGGAGCATGTAGCGAAATCGGCCCCAATTCGGGGCAGGGTCAATGCCAAGCTGATCTGCGAAAACCGCAATGAAGGTACACGTCAATCCATCCAACAGCAATAGGACTGGGATTGTGAGGTTGGAGAATGAGTTTTTTTTCATAGGAGAGTAAGTTAATAATTATAACAGACGCTTTATTTGAAGCGAATTGCTGATGGAAATATTTAATACAGGCGTGACGGTATCCACCTTGATCTCCTGCCGCGCGGTTTCGGTCATGTTACCAGCATGATCGCTGGCCCGAAAAATAATGCTGTGCATACCATCGCTGAAGTTAGTATCGGCGTAGGAGTTTCGGAGTGAGTTATGGCAGTTGGTTGAATCTGTACAAGGGGAGATGTCGGAGTACGGGTTGGAACAATGATTAACTGACGCCCACCCTATGGACACGCTCACAAATTGCATCTTTCCCTTATCTGAAAAAGCGCAATTTGTGACCACGCTGGGTATAATCGGCAGCATGACTGAAAGAGATATGCAAAAAGCCGCCCTGCGCGGAGAACCATCCTATGTATGGCGCGCCGGGCAGCAGCGCCGCTTCGACATGATCGTAAAATTTGCGGGGAAACGCATTCATGGAAAAGCGCTCGAAAACGGATGCGGGGTGGGAATGTATGTAGAAAAGCTGGCAAGTCTCGGCGCGGATGTGATCGGTTTGGAATATGACTTCGAGCGTGCCCGCGACGCGCGCGTCAATTCGGATCAGATCATCAACGCCGCCGGCGAATCCCTCCCGCTTCTCTCTGCGACGTTTGACCTGATCCTCAGCCATGAAGTGATCGAACACGTACAGGATGACCGCTCCGCGATTGCCGAGATGGTGCGCGTGTTAAAAGTTGGCGGGCGGGCAGTGATCTTCTGCCCCAACCGCGGCTACCCTGTGGAAACGCACGGCATCTTTTGGAAGGGGAATTATTATTTTGGAAATAAGTTATTCGTGAATTATTTGCCGCGTACATGGCGTGACAAACTCGCCCCGCATGTGCGCGTGTATTCCCGCCGTGATATGCAAAAGTTGTTCGAAGGACTGCCCGTAAAATTCATCGAACGCACAATCATCTTCGGCGCGTATGACAACATCATCGCGCGCTTTGGCGCGTTCGGGAAAATACTGCGGACGGTCTTGCAGTTTTTTGAAAAAACGCCACTGAAGATATTTGGCATATCCCATTTCTGGGTGGTGGAAAAGGTATAATTACATTATGCAAAGGATAACTGGTATTAAAAGAGTTGTCGTGAAGGCGAAATTGAGCGATAAGAAAACCGATGCCGCTTATTGGAGGACGTTACCTTATTCTGCAAGGCTTGCTGCATTGGAAGAAATACGTCGAGAATACCATCAGTGGAGGTACGGTGTTCAACCAGGATTTCAAAGAGTTTATACAATCATTAAACGATAATGGAGTGCGCTATCTCGTAGTAGGTGGATATGCTGTTGCTTTACATGGCTACCCCCGTTATACAAAGGATATTGATATTTGGGTGGAAATGACTGCTAAAAACGGCGCTAAAATCACAAAAGCACTTGAACAATTTGGATTTGGTTCATTGGGTGTATAAATGAAGAGAGCTTTACCATTTTGGGACGCTGAAAAACGCTGATTTCGCTGATAAAAAACTCTGCGTTTATCAGCGTCCCATTTTTAAAATGTACGGTGGAGAATTATTAACTCACCTTACGCAAAAATGTTTTTTCACAGACAAATCGCCTTCCTGCCCGAGCCGCCCCGACGTAAACGTCAGGGCTACTCTTACGAAGCCGCCAAAGGCGGCTCAGCCTGCGAAGCAGGCTTCGTACGAGTAGCGCAGGGGTTACATCGTACCCTTTAGGGTATCCCCGTGCGTGGAGTGGCGCGAACAGCACAATTGCGTAAGGTAAGTTATTAAAGAAACAGTACCGCGACATTAATGTCGCGGTACTGTTTATTCATCACCTTCATCGCTTGCCGCGCCGGGCTGCTCGACCCGCACCACGTCGCCGTGATAATTGATGACCACCTTGAAACCCATCATGCCGAGATAGGCACGCATGTCTTCGGGTAAGCCAGTTTGCAGTAAGGCATCGAATTGTTTGTCGATGTTCTTCAATTGCTGCTCGATCATCGCCTTTGAAAAGGGATCGTCCTGCCCGAGCATTTTGGCGGTCTGTTCGGAGAGCAGGTCTTCGCTGCCCTTCATCATCTCCGCCATTTGACCGAGCACAGCGCGGTCCACCTGCTCGGCAGGGATGTGACGTTTGAAGCCGTCATCATCCACCACGTAGGCGGGTTCGCTGCCAATAAATGCGGATTCGGCGAGGTTGCCGTTTTCATCAACGACGAGTCCGGCGAAGAGGGGGACGTTTGACATAAGGTTATCCTGCCCTCACCCTAGCCCTCTCCCGTTGGAGAGGGGACTCCCTTTTCCCCAAGGGAGAAGGGTTAGGGAAAGTGCCCGTTAGGGTATGAGGGAAATCAACTCTGGCGGCCTTCAACTACTGCCAGCAAAATACCGGCAGCGATTCCGAGGCGGCGGTCGAGTTGACCGGCGGTGTCCATGCTGAAGTCCATGGTCAGTTGGTACGTGAAGGGGTTGAAATTCTGTTTCAAATCCGCTACGCGATTGCCGTTCACAAGGATGTCGTAATTCTGGGGGATCAGTCCGCTCAGGAAGCGGCGCAACAGAGCCAGTCCCATGCTGTCTTCGAACAGCGAGCCGACGACATTGTCATTGACGTCCAACACTTCCCATTCATCCCGCAGCATCGAGGCGAGTCCCTTGCGGCGCAGCGCTCCAACTTTTTGGCTGGTGACACTGTCCACCACATCGTAGGCGGCGGAGAAATCAATGATCTGGCGGGCTTTGATCATCAATACTTCCTGTGATTTGCTTTCATCCGAGTACACGCGGATGTCCTCGCGCAGTTTGAACATTTTCTGTTCACTGAACAGGACCAGGTTTCCGCTGGGGTCGTAAAAGCGGAATTTACCTGTCAGGGCAAAGACCTGTCGTTTAAGGGTGTACTGGCTGTGTTGA
>JAUXWL010000461.1 GCA_030680155.1 Anaerolineales bacterium | reverse complement strand
TGCCCGGCCATGTCCAGTGCAATGATGGCGTAGCCAAAGCGGGCAAAGTTTTCAATGAGTGTGGCTTTGTTGAACTTGCCTGCGATCCAGGAGGTCAGTCCGAGCAGAGCCACCGGGATGATGATGGCGGTCGCGAAAGTGATACTGAAGGTGACGGCATAGTTGGTTGTACCTGTCACTTTTTCCAGCCATGCCAGCATGGAGCCCCATACTTCCAGCATGGTTACATTTTGGACGAACACGATGCCCATGATGACGGCTGAGAGGAACGCCTCTTCCATCTTTGGCTTGCGGATGAACCATAATTCCTTGGTGGGCGGGCGCACGGTCAATTGAATGGAGTTATTAGGACAGCCTTTGATACATTCCGCACAGAGTACACAATTCGCACTGGAGGTCATGGTTTTGGGGAACTCAAACAAAGGGCAGGGCATGGATTGGTCCGTGCCTTTATAACAGGCAGCGATGGTGCAGGTGGCACAGATCTCCGGAGTGCCGCGCAGGCTCAACATGCCGTTGCGGGCATAGTTGCCTGAAAGACCGCCCAGGAAGCAGACATAGCGGCAGAAGGTGCGGCGTTCGTAAAAAGCACCGGAGGCGATCACGCCTGTTGTCAGGGTCAACATCAAAACACCCGAACCCAGCGGATTTTCCACCACGCCAAAGACATGATCACTCCAGGTGATGAAGATAAAGAGCGCATCGATGATCCAGATGCCATATTTTTTTAGGAAACGAGGAGCCGGGCGATTGTTACCGACAAAATTTTGGACAAGATCATTGATCTTAGCGAACGGGCAAATCGCGCACCAGAAACGTCCGAGAAACAGGAAGATGATCGGGATGAGCGGCCACCACAACACCCAGGTCAGCGCGGTCCCGAAGTTGTCATGCGCCGATTCAGGCCCCAGTATGAGTTCGAACATAATGACCATGAAGATCATCAAGGTGGGCCATTGAATGATGCCGGGGTACCAGCGGCTGCGCAGGAAGCGGTCGATCCATTTGTTGCTGAGCAGGTTTCCGCCATTCAGCAGGGAGGGAGGTGGAGTTGGAAGAGAAGTTGTCATCGTATAACCTCTTATGGCTGGATTGAATTTTTCTTGCGCTTCAGGATGGCGGCGGCGGACAATACTGAGGTATTGATGCCTGCAAAACCGATCAGGATGCCATATTTGGCATCCAATCCTGCAACGGTCACGGGGAATTCGGCTTCTGTCAGTTGCCCATCGACGTTGAAATGAACATTGAGGATCCATTCCCCGGTCCGCTTGAACGAGATATGTCCGGAATATTCCCCAGGTTCGCGCCCAGCCTCCAGGACGATCTGGGTCGGCTCATCAGCATGTGAGTCTTGTGTCTCACCATGAGAATCTTGTGTCTCACCATGAGAATCTTGCGTTTCAGCATACGTAGAAGTATCACTTGCTTCAGGCTCATCCCCCATATCCATACCTGACATGCTGTTCATGTCATCGGTTGGTACAGCCTCTTCTGTGGGTATGTCCATTCCGCTTATGCTGTCAGAACCATGTGTATCCGTATTGGTGTCTTCTTCGTGCTCCGACATGATCTCCTCTGGCATCGCGATCACCCCCACTTCTACTTTCGTGACCGGCATCCCCATCGCATCGGTGATCTGGACATGGAATTCGTTCTCACCCAATTTTGGAGACTCCACAAAAACCAACCGGATATGATAGCCGTTGGCTTCTTTTTCGATCCCTTCTCCGGCACCATCCGCCAGGGCACCCTGAAGGGGTACTGCCAGCAAAATGGTAATGGTGAAAATCATCAAGGTGTAATGGAACCATGTTTTCTTCATACGAAACCTGCCTCCTGTCGTGAACTAAGTTTCCAAATATTATCGTGTTCGCCCTGATATAAAGAGCGCGGAATGGCGCAACTTATGACAGGCTGAATGACTTATGAAGAACATCACCTGACTTTTGTGACAGACCTGCATTGATGGATGGTGGACTATATAATTGAAAACCTCCCTGTACAGGGAGGTTTTCAATTATCAGCCATGCTATTCTATTTATTCATCATTGAGGGGATAATCCACTTCATCAAACATCGCTACGCTCCGATTTTCATCTCCAACCCAGTTTATTTTTCCAATTCGTTTAATTTAGCTCGCATTTGATCGATTTCTTCCTGCTGGCTTGAAATTATAGACTTACATAATTCCTTTAGTTCAGGGTCTGCTATGTTCGTCTTTTCACACATCAGAATCGCCGATGCGTGATGAGGGATCATTGATTTCAAAAATTGCTCATCCGAAACAGCACTCTGTTGCCTTATGAATATAAAGAATGCAATCAAAACAAGGGAACTCGTTGCAACAATAATGGTATTGAGCTTCTTGTCCTTATACATGGACCCCATTAAGGCAATTTCAATGATGATCATGGGCGCAGTCATAAGACCTGCCATATAAAATTGATTTATATTAAGAAATACATTCGCAAATGTATTAACCATCGCATACATGAGCACATACATGGACACAAAAGACAATACAGCCATGATCAGTAGCCTTTTGTAGTGCCCGTTTTCCATAGTCATTTTCATTTGGCGGTCCTTGACTTTTGTTTGAGAAAAAATAAAGCTGGATTATCTGTTCAGTTTGCAAACTTTTCCCGAGTTACGGAAATAATTCTATGAAGATGGCGGCTTGGGATTGCCACTATTTCGCACAAGCCATATGATGCCAAATACAGCCAGCAAGAGCAAACCGACAGGGAACAGCCACATGAAGAACATCCCGATCCAATTGAGAGGAGAAGGAGAGGTACCCCAATTACCCATCATGCTGCCAGGTCCCATCATGTTCCATCCATGATAACCCCAGCCACCCATCATCATGTTCCCGCCAAAAACAAGTAATAGAACAACAACGCC
>JAUXWL010000451.1 GCA_030680155.1 Anaerolineales bacterium | reverse complement strand
ACCTGGAACCTGACACCGAAACCATGAATTCTGCCGACATTCTGACCAAACGAGCGTTGCTGACTCCCAACCGCGAAGCGATGGTCGAACTCGCGAGCGGTGTCCACTACACCTATGCGGAATTGAATCAGCGTGCCAACCGCGCCGCGAATTTTTTGCGTGAGAAGTATGGCGTGCAAAAAGGCGACCGTGTCTCGATTCTGGCGCATAACAGTGTTGCCTATGTGGACTTGTTATTCGGTGTGGCGAAACTCGGCGCGATTCTTGCGCCGTTGAACTGGCGGCTGACCTCGCGTGAGTTGACGTACATCGTCAACGACTGCCAGCCGAAGGTGTTGATCGTTGGCCCTGAATTTGTCCCGGTGTACAACGAGATGCGCGACTCGATAACGCTGGAGCATGTCATTTCATTGGAAGCGGCAGATGTCTCAGGCGAGGCGTATGAACAGTTGTTGAATCAAGCCTCGGCGGAGGAACCGAAGCGTCTCGTCATCGTTGGGGATGATCCCGTTTGTATTTTGTACACGTCGGGCACAACGGGGCGTCCCAAGGGCGCGGTCCTCCCGCACAGGCAGGTGGTGTGGAATTCCATCAACACCATCGTGTCGTGGGGCTTGAACGAAAAAGATATTTCGCCGATCCTGACCCCGATGTTTCATTCGGGCGGATTGTTCGTTTTTCTGGTGCCGCTTTTTCACGTCGGCGGCAAACTATTGCTCGGACGCACCTTCGACCCTGATGCTTCGTTGAAGTTGATGGTCGAAGAAAAATGCACGGTCATTCTTGGTGTGCCGACTCTCTTTCAAGTGTGGATGAATTCGCCGCAATTTGAGAAAGCAGATTTTAGTCATGTCCGTTTCTTTATCAGTGGCGGAGCGCCGTGCCCGCCAGCGTTGATCCAGGCATGGAGCGAGAAGAAGGGCGTTGTGATGCGCCAGGGCTACGGCCTGACGGAAGTTGGCGTGAACTGCTTCTCGATGACGGATGAAGACGCGCTGAGAAAACTTGGCTCTGTTGGCAAACCCATCTTCCATAGTGAAATGCGTTTGGTGGATGCGGATTGCAAGGATGTGCCCCTCGGTGAGACGGGTGAACTCATCATCAAAGGCGAGCATGTTTGTGTTGGCTACTGGAATAACGAAGCAGCCACGCAGGAAGCCCTCAAAAACGACCCTTCGACAAACTCAGGGGAGACCTGGTTCCATACAGGCGACATGGCTCGCGTGGACGAAGAAGGATATTTCTACATTGTAGGTCGTTTCAAAGACATGATTATTAGCGGCGGCGAGAACGTCTATGCCGCCGAGGTGGAAGCGCTCTTTCGTGAACATCCTGCCGTTGCCGATGCGGCGTTGATCGGTCAGCCTGATGAAAAATGGGGCGAGGTTGGCGTGATGATCGTGGCGTGCAAGCCGGGTCAAACTGTTAGCGCGGATGAGTTGTTGAAATTCTGCTCGGGACGTTTGGCGAAATACAAAATTCCGAAGCGGATCGAGTTTGTGGATGCTTTGCCATATTCGCCGTATGGGAAAGTGATCAAGGCGGAGTTGAAAAAACAGTGGATAGTGGAAAGTGGAAAGTAGTGAGTGGATTGCCCACTTTCTACTTTCTAAGGAGTGACCTATGCCAAAAGCACAATCGAACGGAATTGAACTCTATTACGAAGCCTACGGCGGCGAGGGCGCGCCACTTGTCTTGATCTCAGGGCTTGGGTATTCGAGTTGGCAGTGGCACAAGATGGTTCCGTTTTTGGCGGAGCATTTTCAAGTCCTCACCTTTGACAATCGCGGCGTGGGGCAGAGCGACAAGCCCGCAGGTCCATACACGGCGGGGGTGCTCGCGGCGGATACCGTTGGTTTGCTGGATGCTCTGAAAATTGAAAAAGCAATTATCGCTGGACATTCGATGGGCGGGTTTGTCGCTCAGGCAATCGCGTTGAATTTTCCTGAGCGAGTAGAAAAACTGATCCTGTGTTCGACCAACTTTGGGGGACCGAACCATGCCCCAGTCACGCCAGAGGCGATGAAAGTCCTCACCGACGTGACAAGCGATGCGCTCACTCGTTTCAGGAATGGCTTGTCAGTCAGTACTGCTCCAGGTTGGGCTGAAAAAAATCCAGAGATGATCGAAGAGTGGGTGAAGTGGCGCGTAGCGAACCCGATCGAACCTGTCCATTATCAGGCACAGATCGCGATTGGGCTGGGATTACTGCCCGAAGCCGCTGCCTTTGAGAATAAACTTTCGCGCCTCAACATCCCGACCTTGATCTTGTTCGGCGCGCATGACAAAGTTGTCCCGCCTGCGAATGCTTCTCTTTTAGCCGGGAAGATTGCGGGCAGCACGGTTGTAATTTTCCCCGACGCGGGGCATTTCTTCCCAATTGAAATTGCGGAAGCCGCCTCGCGCGCTATTGTCGAATTTGCCAAATAGGAGGTGATGTCCAAACCCATGTTTCCTTTTGTGTCCAACGATTTGAATCCAAAATAATGAGGAGAATTAAGAAAATGAAAGCTTTACGTACACTCGCTTTTCTGCTGGTAGCCATGTCCATGATTTTGGCTGCCTGCGCCCCCGCCGCTACCGAAGCGCCGGTGGTGGAAGAAGCCCCTGCCGCCACGGAAGCCCCCACCGAAGCTGTTGTTGTTGAAGAAGAACCCGCCGGCTTGACTTGCGCTGAGCCGATCAAGGTCGGTCTGATTACGGATGCCTCCGGCGCGCTGGCCATTTATGGCGCGCACATCCTGCGCTCCTTCATGCTCGGCATGGAATATGCCACGGGCGCTGCCGGTTCCGCTGGTGAGAAGTTTGACCTGACCGCGACCCAGGATAACACCTTCATGATCGACGACTGCGAAATCATCGTGTACGTCCGCGATGATGGCAGCAACCCTGAAAACACCGCCACAGTTGCGCGCGAATTGATCGACGTGCAGGGTGTCAACATTCTCGTTGGTACCGTTTCCTCCGGCGCGACTGCGACCCTGCAAGGCATCGCCCTCGAGAACAAGATCCCGTTGATCGTGGCTCCCGCTGCTGCAAATGACATTACCGGTGTGAACTTTAATGAGTACACCTTCCGCACCAGCCGCAACAACTATCAGGATGCGATGAACGAATGTATCGCCCTGACCCAGCAGTATGAGACCTTTGTCCAGATCGCGCCTGACTATGCGTTCGGACAGGGTTCCGCCGCTGCCTTCCGTGATGCCTGTTCCCTCCAGGGCGCTGAATTCGTCGCTGACGATATCTTCGCCCCGTTGGACACCACCGACTTCACCCCATACATGGAACAGATCGCGAACTCCGGCGCGGAAGCCTACATCGTCACCTGGGCTGGCTCCGGCTTCGTCTCTTTGGTGCAGGCCGCCAAGGATCAGGGTGTGACCGAATCCATGGCGCTCGGCGCGACCTTCATTGATAACGTGCTCATGCCGACCTTCTTCTCGAATGCGGTTGGCACCACTGCGGGCATTCTGTATCACTACAGCGCCCCCGACAACGCCATCAACGACTGGCTGGTTGAAAACACCAAACCGCGCTATGGCGTCAATCCCGACCTGTTCGATGGTGATGGCATGAACGCTGCCATCCTCGTCGTGGAAGCCATCAAAGCCACAAGCGGAAACGCCAATGGTGACGCGCTCAAAGCCGCGATGGAAGGCATGACATTCGAGGGACCCAAAGGCGCCGTCTACATCCGCCCCGAAGATCATGTTGCCATTCAGGATATGTACATCCTCAAACTCGTCAACGTGACCGACCCCGAAGCCGCCTACTACGAGTATGTAGACACCTCCCGCCCCGAGCCTCCGTGCCTGCTCCCCGAAGCGCTGAAAGATCGCTGCGGCAGCCTGCCCTACGGCTCTCTGAGCGGACAGTAATTCCGACCCTCACCCCAACCCCTCTCCCAAAATGGGAGAGGGGCTAACGGCAAGGGTATACTTTCGACCGAAGACCGTAGACGATGGACTGTGAAAAAACATGGTCCATCGTCCACGGTCCACCGTTTATCTGGAAGGCATTATGGATAACGAGATCATTTTCGAAACCAAAAACCTGACGAAGCAATTCGGCGCGCTGGTCGCTGTGGACGATGTGAGCATAAAAGTCCGCAAGAACTCATTACATGCCATCATTGGTCCCAACGGGGCTGGCAAGACCACATTTTTCAATTTGCTCAGCGGAAACATCGAACCGACCAGTGGCAGCGTCATCTTCAAAGGGCGGGACATCACGCACCAGCCTGTGCATCGCACGATCCATTACGGCATCGGGCGCTCCTTCCAGATCACGAACATCTTTCCCAACCTCACCGTTTTCGAAAACATCCGCCTCGCCGCCCAGGCATTGGGACGGGACAATTTCAAGTTCTGGCAAGCCGCTTCGCAGTTCAAGCAGTATGAAGCGCGGACGTTGGAAGTCATTGAAAAAGTCGGCTTGAAAGACCGCGCACAGACCCTGGCGCGCACCCTGCCGCACGGCGACCAGCGCAAACTGGAACTTGGCATCATCCTTGCGCCTGATCCCGAAGTGCTGCTGTTGGATGAACCCACCGCAGGCATGGCGGCGGAGCAGGTCCCTGAATTGATCGCGTTGATCCAGGATATACAAAAAGCGGGTGACAAAACCGTCATGCTCGTGGAACACAACATGAACGTGGTCATGAGCGTTTCGGACGCGATCACGGTCATGCACATGGGTAAAGTCCTTGCGGAAGGCACACCCTCCGAGATCGCCGCCAACAAAGAAGTACAGACTGCCTACCTCGGCGGACTTTACGAACTGAATGTGTAAGAACATAAGAGCAGTGGAAAGTGGGTGATGGTACGTTGAAAGTGAAATCTCAACCTGCTTCTCACTTCCCACTTTTCACTTTCCACTCATTTGAGGTCACATGGAATATATCCTCGACGTACAAGACATCCATACCTTCATCGGTCAATATCACATCCTGCAAGGTGTGAATGTGCGCGTGCCGAAAGGCTCCATCACAGCCTTGCTGGGACGTAACGGCGCAGGCAAGACCACCACACTCAAATCCATTTTGGGATTGACTCCCCCGCGGAATGGCAAAGTCATTCTGGAAGGACGCGAGGTGCAGGGCATGCGTCCCTTCGAGATTGCCAGTATGGGCATCGGGTTTGTACCCGAACACCGCGCCATCTTCCGCGACCTGAGCGTGGAGGAAAACCTCAAACTGGCGGAACGCAGCAAGGGTGATTACCTCCGCAAGAAGGAATTTATCTTCGGTTTATTTCCCGATCTGGAACGCCTGATTTCATTGTCAGGCACGGCTCTTTCAGGCGGACAGCAGCAGATGCTTGCGGTTGCCCGCGCGCTTGTAGCCGATAACCGCCTCCTGCTGATCGATGAACCCAGTGAAGGGCTGGCCCCCGTCATCATCGAAAACATGATGTCTGCCATTCGCCAGCTTTCCAGCGAATCGACCATCGTGCTGGTCGAGCAAAACTTCCTCGTTGCCAGCAAACTGGCGGAATACTACGTCATTATCGAAGAGGGTCGCTCCGTGAAGGAAGGCAACATGCAAGACCTTGCCAATGACAAAGCCGCCATTCATCGCTATCTGGGCGCAGCATAGGAGCAGACATGGTTTCATACTTCCGAAAAAATTACATCCTGCTCATTACGCTCTCGGTGTTCGTGGCGCTTTTCTCCGCTGCTGCCCAGGGCATGAGCCAGCAGGATTTCATCATCACCCTTTTGCGCGGTCTCGCCGTCGGTTCGATCACCTTCCTTGTCGCTTCGGGCTTCTCGCTCATCTTTGGTCTGCTGGATGTGCTCAATCTCGCGCACGGCACACTCTTCATGATCGGCGCCTACATCGGCTGGACGGTCTTCGTCCGCCCCGACACGTTTGTGGATCTGTTGACTCCGCTCGCGTTGATCGTCAGCGGGTTCGCGCTTCGGGATGTGTATCCGCTTCTCGCCAGCCGAATCAGGCTCGGCTTAAGAATGAAGCGGATTCTCCCCTGGGCATTGGCGCTCGTCTCGGTCCTCATCCTCGGCTGGATTCTCCCGCGCTATCCCATCGCCTATTGGGATACGGGCAATTTCGCGCAAAGTCCTGTGACGTATGCATTCATGGCGAGTCAGGGCACGCGCCTGCCTGCGCCGCTCGCTGCCTTCACGGAAATTTCGCCCGCGCTTGGTTTGATCGGTTTGCTGTTGGCCAGCCTTGTGGGTGCGTTTGGTTTGTCTCTGTTTGCGAGTGAAACGCAATCTACATTTCGGATGACATGGAAAAATTTTATTGGCTTTGCGATTTTGCTTGTGATCGGATTGGTCGGTTTTATCTTCAACAATGCGCTGACTGCCTTCCTGCTCGGCTTGAGCTCGAACTGGCTGTTCCTCGTCGCGGTAATCGTGGCAATGTTGAGCGGCGCGGGGCTGGGCGCGTTGATGGAGTCGATCCTTATCCGTCCGTTGTACAGCCGCCCGATCTATCAACTGATGCTCACGCTGGGCTTGAGCGCGATTGGCATTGAAATGGTGCGTGCGGTTTGGGGGCGACCCGAATTCGTGATGCCCAAACCTGTGTTTTTTGACGGCACGGGGGCAGGCTGCCCCGCGACCAGTTTTGCAGATTGGTGGGCGAACAATTGCTCGACGATCCTTTTGTTCGAAGGGCGTGTGCGTGTGTACAACGAAATCTTCATTCCGTTGGTTGGACTGGTGGTGCTGGTCTCCATCTGGATTCTGCTCCAGCGCACACGGCTTGGCATGATTATTCGCGCAGGCGTGCAGGACCGTGAAATGGTGGAAGCGCTCGGCATCAACGTGCGGCGTGTCTTCACGATGGTCTTCGCGCTCGGTGTGGGACTTGCCGCCCTGGGCGGTGTGCTCGCCGCGCCTTCGATGGGACTTTCCAACGTGATGGGGGAGAGTCTCTTCCTCAATGCATTGATCGCGCTCGCCATTGGCGGTTTGACGAATTATCCTGGTGCGGCGCTCGGCTCGGTACTTGTCGGTTTGATCCAGCAGTTCATCATCAAGTATGGGCAGATCGGCATTCCAATTCCATTCACCGAGATCATCTTCAAACCCACTCCACCGCTCGTGCCTGCTTCGACCGTGTTGTTGATGGTCATCATTCTGCTGATCCTGCCGAATGGCTTGCTTGGGAAGAAGGAATAATCCATGACTCAAACCTCCATTTCAACACGGACTGCCTTCTTTGCAAAGCACCGCGCTTCACTGGGCGTCCTGCTCCTTTTGATCCTCATGCCATTCATCGTCGGCTTGTTCAACGGCGCATCGCCTGCCACGGTCTTCGTCAACGGCAATGGACAGTCCAAATTCATTCAAGGTCTCGCTATCGAGATTTTCATCCTCGCCCTGTACGCGCTGAGTTTCGACCTGATCTTCGGCATCACGGGTATGTTGTCTTTTGGGCATTCGATGTTCTTCTCCGTCGGCGCATATCTGACGGGTATCGCCATCAAGAGTTTCGGCTTGTCGCTCCCCGCCACGCTGGGTTGGCTGGTGATTGCGGCAATCATCCAAGCCCTGCTGTTCGGGATGGTTCTGCCGCGTGTCAAAGGGATCACCTTTGCGCTGGTCACGCTGGGTATTGCATCCGTGTTTCATATCGTTGTCATGTCGAGTGAACTGGGTCCATACACAGGCTCGGATGTTGGCTTGCAGGGCGTGATCGTGCCCGACTTTATCAGTCCCGCCAATGAACGCCTGCGCTTCTACTTCATTGCGTTGACGGTGTTGATCCTGGTCTATCTGCTGTATCAACGCTTCGTCAATTCCCCAACAGGACGGGTGTGTATCGCCATCCGTGAGAATGAGGGACGCGCCCAAATGCTTGGCTACAACACCTTCTATTTCAAACTCGCCGCGCTCACCATTTCATCCCTAACCGCCGCACTGGCTGGGTTTTTACATACACTTTATCAGCCCATCGTCAGCCCAAACACGGCAGGACTTGGCTTTACCGTCACAGCGTTGTTGATCCTTCTGATTGGCGGCGTCGGCACGCTGAATGGCGCGCTGGTCGGCGCGGTTGTTTTCCGTCTGCTGGATTATGGATTGCGCCGCTACATCGGCGAGAGCGCCAGTTTCATCAGCGGCGCGGTCTACGTCCTGTTCGTGCTGTTCATCCCATATGGGATTGTCGGTACGTGGCGGTTGAAGTCCTTTCAGATCAAGCAAGGGTGGGAGCGGTTACTGGGGTTGTTCCGCTAAACAGTCTATCAACTTATACCCAGCGCGGTCACAAATTGCGCTTTTTCAGAAGGGGATAAGCACAATTTGTAACCGTGGGCATTATATCGAAAACATCCAGCGCGTCAGTCAATTGATTGACGCGCTGGATATTTTGAAATTGGTTTTCTAATATCAGCAGGGACGACCCTTCAAAGTCATCCCTGCGTCTTGTTAAGTCAGAGGCTCCCGTGTCGGAAAAGACTTCCCGGCGGGCAATTGCTCTACCATGCCCACATATCCCCTGGCTATGTTTTCCCATGAGTGGGCTGTAATGAATCGACTTGACCCGGCGGCCAGTTGTGCGCGCCGCTCAGGATGCTTGTATAAATGGACAATCGCATCTGCCAACGCATTGACATCCTCCGCTGGAAAATACTGCACCATATCCTCGTCAAAGTAGGATTGGATCACGGGTGTCCGGGCCGTGATGGCTGGCATGCCCAGCGCGGTGTATTCCATCAGTTTCGTTGGCAATATCCCATCTGTAAAGATATTGCGGCGGTAAGGCACAACCCCCACATCTGCCTGGCAGATAAACGCTGGCAGTTCATGCAACGGCAATAGAACCGTACTGAATGAAACATTGCCGTTCAAGTTTAGTTTCTGTGCCAAATCCAGAAGGTCTGGCAGGAACTCTCCGCGGCCATGGACGGTAAGATGAATATCCGCAATACGATCCCTGGCGATGGCAACGGCGTGCAGAAGCAGGTCAATGCCGTAACGCTGCGCCAGCGTACCATGATAGATCAATTTGAAACGATCCCCCCTCTCCGAAGACCGGCCGGACATCTGACCGTTAAATATCTGGCTGTTGGCCACATTCATCACCACACTGACCTTGTCTGCGGGAACGCCGCGCTCGATTAAGGTCTGTCGCCAGGTTTCAGTGACAGTGATGACACGATCGGCAAACTTGCAGGAGATTTTTTCCTGTAATTTCAAAAGCCGCACGGGCAGGCTATCCATGGACCGGTTGTAGGTCCCTGCAAAGAATTCAGGCATCAGGTCGTGGAGGTCCAGAATGATGCGCGCGCCAAATAGTTTGGGCAGTAAGGTCGAGAAGACAAGAAAATCGGGCAGGTTGTGGACTTGGAGAGTGTGATATCGACGGCGGGGATGGAGTATGAATAAACGCAGGAACACCAGAATAAAAAAGTACAGGTATTCCAGCATCTGCGCCGCAAGACCACGTCCTTTTTTTCGACTGACAGGCAGACGATACGTATTGGCGCCTGCCACCACCTCGAACGGCAATTCATTTAAGCTGCGCAGGCAGAGTATATCCACTTCGTAACCACCCTTGATGAGCGCCTCCACCTCGCGTTCCACCCGCGGTTCGCCCAGGGGATACTGGGCATGAACGATCATGCAGTGGCGTTTATGAAAAGTTGAGGCGTTCTCTGGCTTGTTCATGTATCAAAACCCTTTTCTGTGGGATCACTCACTCTCTAAAAAATAGGACACAAGTGGCGCGGCACGTCCGCGAGGATGTTACCCTGCGCTTCTACGGGACTGTCGGCAGATTCTCAAATACGGATAATTGCTCTTCGCTCAAACGGTCCATATCGAAGATCATGTAGCCATTCGACCCTGCCCGTAGTGCTTTCTCGATTTCCGCCACTAGTTGTTCAGGCGGTTTGGCTTCCTCTTGTTTTGTGTAGGTGATCAGCCCAAAGGTGATGTGTGATCGATAACGCTGAATGGCAGAATTCCACGCGAGTAGTACCGGGCTGAGTTCATCTGTCTGGTTTACATAGCCCCTGGGAACCAGAAAATCCACATAATCGCCTTCGAGCCAGGTTTCCCAATCCTGCAAATAGCGTTCTCTTGCTTCAAGCTGGTCGGACGTAATTGTGGCGGAGACGTCAACATGCGGGTATTTTTCGTTGACCCGCTCGTAAATATCCCGTATCAACGTGTTGATACCCTTACGGCGAAATTCCTTCCATTCGAGATCGTACGTCCAGTACAGATCCGCGTCCGCCTCGCGCGTGCTGAGAGGCAGCAGATGGTGAGTTTCATTGGCAGTCATCAACATATTTCCCTTGAAATAGACACCCCGAGACTGCATCCCCGTGATGAGTTGAATCTCCCTGTTAAAGATAGACCGGGTCGGCCCATCGATAAAAATAACCTTGCCGCCGCGATTGACAAAATCCGCCAGATCAGCGGCAGCCTCACTGGATATCAAATAGAGGTTCGGCAGGACCAGCGTTGCGTGGGTATTGAGGCGCTTGATCTCAACTTCATCCGTTTCCATTGGACTCCAGCCGAGATACATCAGCCACTTCAATGTGTTCTCGAAACTTCCATACCCATATTCCTTTTCATTGACTTCGGATCGAAGGATGTAGACCCGCCCGTTATTGGGCACAAAATACACCAGGCTATTCTGTAGGATTTCGCCCCCGATCGCCACAGTGCGTTTGGTGGCATTCCAATTCAACAAAATGGATTCGCCTTTCCCATAACGATTGATAACCACCACAGGCGTTCCGTCGCTGAAACTTGCCAGGACCTGACCCGAACCTGGCATCGTCAGGGGATTCCCCTCGAACAGACCATAGGCAGGCAGGTCGGCGTAACGCATCTGATTCAGGTCAAGCCCATACTCGTCGTGGAAGGACTGGATGCTGTACAGGTCAAAGCCCCATTCGGTTCCGGGATAACGGGTGTAGTCAAAGTGCAGCCCATCGACCCCGTAACGCTCGATGGTTTCCATCATCAGATCGCTGATGAACTGCCTTACGTCGGGACGTGTAAAATTCAACCAGGGAATGGTGTCTCCGTCGGGTCCTGTCAAACTCCAATCCGGGTGCTCCCAAAAGATTGGCGATCCTTTATTTTCGATCCTGCCGACGACGAACCAGGCATGCACCTTGATCCCGCGCCGCTGCGCCTCCGGGACAAGATACCCCAGCGGATCGAACCCCGCCTCGACTTTATTGTATTTTTCTGCCAGGGCGCTGTCATATATTGCCTGCCCATTATAGAAAACATTGACAAAAATGGAATTGAACCCGCCTGCTTCGACACGCTGAAGAACTGTATCGATTTTTTCCCTCGACGTAACAGACCGCGCCTGCACCCAGATGCCACGGAGTTGGGGAAGTTGGGCCTTTCCATCCTCTCCGGATTCCTCCTGAACTTCCAGCGAAGTGCAGGAGGAAATTATCAAGAGCAGGATGGAAACCAGCCCTAATGAAAAGTTGGCTCTACGAGACATTCGAGAGAAGAGCGCTCTACGGGAACTCAAAGATTACCAGCCAATGCCCTGATAATGTCCATTGCTCAAGGCTTCCCTGCCTGCCGCGCGGACCAGATCCACCATTACATGGCGTCCGTTGACACGCTTCTGCACATCCGCAAATTCAGCGGAGTTGTTACCGATTACGATCACATCGCTCTCTTCGATCACTTCATCAATCGTGTCTGCCATCAACTGGGCAATGTGAGGGATTTCCTTCTCGATGTAGGCGCGGTTGGCTCCATGCAAGTTCGCCAATGAGACATTCCTGTCGTACACCTGAATCTGATAGCCCTTGCCGATCAGCCGCTCAATCAACTCAACGATGGGGCTTTCGCGCAGATCGTCTGTGCCAGCCTTGAAGCTGAATCCCAACACGCCCACATGCTTGCTCCCCGCTTCTGTCACCATGCGGAACGCCCGCTCCACTTGCAATTCATTGCTCGGCAAAATCGACTCGAGCACCGGCAGGTTCAAGTCGAAGTGGCGGCTCAGGTACAGCAGGGCACGCAAATCTTTCGGCAGGCAGGAACCGCCAAATGCATAGCCGGGCGTGAGGTAATAGGGCGAGAGGTTTAATTTCTTATCGAGGCAGAAAATCTCCATCACCTTGTGGCTGTCAATGTCATTGGCTTTGCAGACGCTGCCAATTTCATTGGCAAAGGTCACTTTGAGAGCATGGAAGGCGTTACAGGAATACTTGACCATCTCCGCCACACGAATGGGCACTACTTGCACCGGCGCCTCCAACATGCTGTACAAACGCAGCACCACTTCCGCAGTTTCCGAATTTTCCGCGCCGACAACCGTAAACGGCGGGTCATAAAAATCCTTGATGGAACTGCCCTCACGCAGAAATTCAGGATTGAAACACACACCAAAATCAACGCCGCATTTTTTCCCTGAAGCCTGTTCCAGGGCAGGGATGACCACCTCTTCGGTGGTGCCTGGCAGAACCGTGCTTCTCAATACGATGACGTGATAATCATTCTTGTCGGCAAGCGCTTTGCCGATCTCATGCGCCACCTTTTCCACGTATTGCAGATCCAAACTTCCGTTGGAATTGCTTGGTGTGCCCACACAAATAATCGACAACTCACTGGCATGGATCGCCTCATGCGAATCCATCACGGCGCGAATGGAACCAGACTCCACACCCTTGCGCATCAAATCATCCAAGCCGTGCTCGATGATGGGGCTGCGACCTTCGTTGATGATCTTTGCCTTGAGCGGGTTCACGTCCACGCCGATCATGTTGTGACCATTATCCGCCAGACATGCCAGCGAAACGGCTCCGACGTACCCCAAACCGAAGATACTGATGTTCGACATATTTGCCTCACCTTTCATTTAGTTTCTATCCGAAAAATTGGAGTGCTTTAGAACCTATCTGAAAATATGGAGTCAGGCGGCTAAGTGCCACGAAGTGGTATGCCGCCGAAATTACGGGAGCAAGCTCCCTGACTCCATATTTTTTTGGATAGATACTTAAGATTTTTCTTCTCGCGGATATTACGCCTCACCCCCGGACCTGATAATTGATTCCAGTTCCCGAACCTTTTCCTCCCATTCAGCTTGTTGACTGACTTGCAGTTCGCGAATCCCTGAGACATACTCCTCATAACGGGAGCGCATTTCCTGAACGCCATGCCTGATGCCCTCACTGGTGTTATCCACATGCACAGTCCCTTTATGAAAGTACCCCCTCAGAATTTGCCAATGGGATGTGATGATGGGTTTTCCAAGCGAGAGAGCTTCGCACGCGCCTCTTTGCATGGTATTGTCGCGCGTTGTGAGGCACATGACCGCATGGCTGCCACGCATCAAAGCGTAATACTCTTCGATGCTGAGAAAATCCGTGAAGGTGACGTTCTTCGGCGCGTGCTCCAAAAGCTGCGGGTTGCCGCGGCGAATGGAGCCTGTCACATACAGCCGCACGCCATCCATGCCTTGTGCTGCTTCCAGCGCCTCCTCCAATGGTTCATCGGTGGAAAAGGTGTTGACCATCGTTACATTGAAATCACCGTTGAGCGGATACGTGCCGCCTTCGGGAAAAGTGGTGGGAATATCACGGATCACCAGCGCCCGCGCTCCCCAACCTTGCAGCATGTATGCCATGTGCTCGTTCGTGACGATGGTTGCCAACGCCTTGCGTGCCAGCCCTGCCCATAACCAGCGCGGCTTCGTCCAAACGGATAACTGTAGGGCGGCGCTGTGCGCGTCCACGATGTAGCGGCTGCCGGTTAGTGCGCAGTAGATGGCAACCACCAGGACTGCCAGCCCCGGCGGGCTTTGCACAAAGACAAGACTCGGTCTCTTTCGTAGGAGCAGGCTCAAGGTCCAGACAGATTGAAGCGCGTACTTGATGGGGGCGATCCACGCTCCACGGCGGGAGGTCACATGCAGGAAATGCAGTTCGCTGATTCCCAATTCCCGCGCGAAGACCTGGCTGCGCGGCCCGTGGCTGGGCGGCCCCCATACCAAAAACAGGGATTTGTTTGCAAAGGGAAATGTTGCGTTGCGTGAATTCATGTTGCGATCATTTTTTCGAGCAGGCGGGTGGTATTGCGGCTGACATCAAACTCTTCGGCGACGGTCTGCCGTCCGTGCAGGCCCATTTGTGAGCGCAGGGTGGGATCATCCAACAGGCGCGCGATTGCACTTGCAAGGGATGGGACATCGGCAGGCGGGACAAGCAAGCCGTTCACGCCGTCCGCGACAACCTCGGGGATGCCGGAGTGCCGTGTGGATACGACCGGCAATTGCATTGCCATCGCTTCGAGAATGACGTTTGGAATGCCATCGCGGTCGCCATTTGACCCCATAACGCAGGGCAGGACAAAGAGGGTGGAGCGCTGGTATTCACGGATAACCGCTTCGTGCGGAAGCGCGCCGCGCAGGGTGACGTGTGTCTCAAGCCCAAGATCGTGAATTTGCTGATCGAGTGCGGTATGCAAAGGTCCCTCGCCAATGATCTGGCAGTGGAATGAATACCCTTTACTTTTCAAGACCGCGCAAGCCTCCAGTAAATATTGAAATCCCTTTTTCTCCTTCAATTGCCCGACTGCTGTGATCTGTGGGATTTCGTCTGAATGTGATGCAGGGCGGTAGGATTCCAAATTCAAACCGTGATGGATGCAGTGCAGGTTGCCGTTCAGGTGAACCTGCTGTGCCAGATGCTTCCGGTTATATGCGGTACAGGTGGAAACGAACTTTGCCCGTGACAATTTGAGCGGTAAAAGCGCTGGCTTGATATAAATATCGTTGGCATGGGCAGTCAGGCTGTAGGGTACGCCCAGAAGTTTGCCGGCGATCAGCGCCACCGTGGAGGCGCGATCTGCAAAGTGAGCGTGGATGTGGTCGCAGGGTTGTTTGGAAATAACTTCCGCCGCATACACGCCCTCCGCAAAATGCAGGACGGTTTTCAGTCGCGCTGCGAAGTCTGGATGGGGGCTTGTGAATAGTTTGGATAACGTACCAAAATATGCGGCGGGCTTGCGGAATGCGAAGCGCACATGCCCAAGGATGAAGCGACTCCACGAGACGGGGATGAGGTAGGTGGTAATTCCCTGCAACTGCTCCTGTTCAGGAGAGAGGATTGTATGCGGCTGGCGGATGGAGATAACCCGCACCGAAACCCCCTGCCTGCGCATTTCATTGATCTCGCGGTCGATGAAGGTGGTGGTCAGGCTGGGGTATGTGCCAATGATGTATACGAGGGAGAAGCGTTTTGCATCCATTGATTTTTGA
>JAUXWL010000429.1 GCA_030680155.1 Anaerolineales bacterium | reverse complement strand
TTTGAACTGACCGTCATGGCGCTCGACCCACGCCTCAAGATCATCGCCCCGTGGCGCGAGTGGGATATCCGCTCCCGCGAAGATGCGCTCAACTACGCCGCGAAGCACAACGTCCCAGTCACCGCAACCATCAAATCCATTTACTCACGCGACTCGAATCTCTGGCATCTTTCGCACGAAGGCGGTCTGCTCGAAGACCCGTGGAACGAGCCTGAAGAGAGCATGTACCAGATGTCCACTTCGCCTGAGAATGCGCCCGACGAAGCTGAGTTTGTCGAGATCGAATTCGAGAGCGGCAATCCGGTTGCGGTCAACGGCGAAACACTTTCACCTGCAAAAATTGTCGAAACCCTCAATGCCATCGGCGGGGCGCACGGCATTGGTCGCGTTGACCTCGTTGAAAACCGCCTGATTGGCATGAAGTCACATGGCGTGTACGAGACTCCCGGCGGCGCAATTCTTTTGTATGCCCACCGCGAACTTGAGTCGCTCATCCTTGACCGCGAGACTTTGCACTTCAAGGAAATGATTGCCGTCAAATATGCCGAGATCACCTACAACGGCCTATGGTTCACGCCGCTGCGCGAAGCGCTCGATGCTTTCGTCAACTCCACGCAGGGACCTGTCACCGGCACGGTGCGGCTCAAACTTTACAAAGGCAACATCATCAGCGCGGGACGCAAATCTCCATTCAGCCTCTACCGCGAAGATTTCGCCACATTCGGCGAGGAAGATGTCTACGACCAGAGTCATGCCGAAGGTTTCATTCGCCTGTATGGTCTCAGCATGAAAGTCCGTGCGCTGAATGGATTGCCTGTGTCGGGTCTCGATATGCCGAAGCCGGATTATTCGAAGTTCAAGAGAGATTAATTCACTCCCTCATCCCCAACCCTTCCCCTTTCGGGGGAAGGGTTGGGGATGAGGGCGAAAGGAGTATCACATGACCCTCTGGGGCGGACGCTTTTCCCAAAAACTAGATGACCTCGCATGGGCGCTCAACTCGTCCCTGCCTGTCGATCAGCGCATGGCGATTCAAGATGTGGATGGAAGCATTGCCTGGGCGTCTGCGATTCACAAAGCAGGCATTCTTTCGGATGAAGAACACGCTTCGATCTCGCTCGGGCTTGATACCATCCATAAAGAATTTTCTTCGGGACAGTTTTCCTTCGTCCCCTCCGATGAAGACATTCACACCGCTGTTGAAAGACGACTGAGCGAACTAATCGGCGCCGCCGCTGGCAAACTCCACACGGGACGCAGCCGCAACGACCAAGTGGCAACCGATTTCAGATTGTGGGTTCTGCAAGCAATTCCCGAATTGACATCTGCATTCAACAATCTGCAAACTGCATTGGTGGAGCAAGCCGAACTTGCTCTCCCTCATCCCCAACCCTTCTCCCAAAGGGAGAAGGGAGTCCCCTCTCCAACGGGAGAGGGCAAGGGTGAGGGCGAACCCACCATCATGCCGGGTTATACCCACCTCCAACGGGCACAGCCGATCTTGCTCGCGCATTGGTGGTTGAGCCACTACTGGGCGTTGAAACGTGACGTGGAACGATTGCAAGACCTGACAAAACGCGTAACCGTATTGCCATTGGGTTCTGGCGCATTGGCAGGCGCTCCCTTTGCCGTTGACCGCGATTCCTTGGCAAAGTCTCTCGGCTTTGCGGAAGTCTCACAAAACAGTCTCGATGCCGTCTCTGACCGAGATTTCGCGGCGGAGTATTTATTCGTCTGTTCGATGGCGGCGGTTCATTTGAGCAAATTGGCGGAGCAGGTCGTCTTGTACACCACGGCTGAGTTTGGCTTCCTTGAACTTTCGGATGCCTTCTCAACCGGTTCCAGCCTGATGCCGCAGAAGAAGAATCCCGATGTCTTTGAATTGACTCGCGGCAAGGCTGGCACGCTGATCGGTCTGCTGACGGGGTTGATGTCCACGCTCAAGGGGCTGCCTTCGACGTACGACAAGGATTTGCAGGAAGATAAAGCGCCCGTCTTTCAAGCCACGGATACGTTGCTCTCGATTCTTCCTGTCATGGCAGCGGCGCTGCGGACGATCACCGTCAAGCCTGAACGAATGCGAAGCGCAATTGATTCCACGATGATGGCGACAGACCTGGCAGATTATCTGGTGGAGAAGGGCCTGCCGTTTCGTGAAGCGCACTCGCTGGCGGGGAGAGTTGTCCGCGAGGCGGGGGAGAAAAATGTTCGGATGGAGGAACTGCCCCTCGAAGCGTATCAGGCTATCGGGCCGTTTGAAGCGGATGTATATCAGGTTTTCGATCCGCTGGAATCGATCAACAAGAGAAACACGGTTGGCGGCACGAGTCTCCAATCGGTCAAAAATCAAATTTCAAAGTGCCGCGAAAATATCCAAACTTTGAAGTAGAAATCCAAAATTCAATCTATTTCTAAAATTTGGTTAGTAATGCAAAAGCGGCAAAAATCAAAGGAGAATAAATCATGTCTACTGTTGTATGCCCCGAATGTGAAGCGGAAGTTGCGCTGGATGCCGGAACCGAAGCGGGTGAGATCATCGTCTGCTCGGATTGCGGCGTTGATCTGGAAGTGATGTCGGTTGGCCCTGCTGCCGTGCAGCTTGCGCCGATGGAACAGGAAGATTGGGGCGAATAACGTGATACGTGCTTCGTAATGCGTGATTTGCAAATTATGCATTACGTTTTACGAATTACGGAGACGTTATGCAACGACGATTAAAAATAGGTGTCCTTTATTCACGAGTCCGCGTTGAAGAGAAATGGATCTTCGGCGCGATGGAGAAGCGCGGCATTGATTATGACCGACTCGATGACCGCGCCATTAGTTTTGACCTGGAGAAGCCCGAGCCGTGGCAGCAATATGACGCGGTTTTGGAACGCAGTCTCAGTTACAACAGCGGGCTGTATGCGCTGCGATTGTTGAACGCGTTTGGCGTGCCGACGGTTAACACGGCGGCGGTGGCGGAAGTGTGCGGCGACAAGTTGATGACCAGCGCCGCGCTGGCGCGTGATGACGTGCCGCAGCCGCATAACGTGACGGCGTTCACACCGGAAGCGGCGCTTGAAGCGATTGAAGCATTTGGCTACCCAGTGGTGTTGAAACCCGTCGTCGGTTCGTGGGGGCGGCTGCTGGCGAAGGTCAATGACCGCGATGCAGCGGAGGCGGTGCTGGAACATAAGGCAACGCTCGGCTCCGTGCAACATTCTATTTTCTACATTCAAGAGTTCATTGAAAAGCCAGGGCGTGACATCCGCGCGATTGTGATCGGAGACCGTGTGTTGACGGCGATGTATCGCACCTCGGAGCATTGGATCACGAACACGGCGCGCGGCGGGAGCGGCGAGTTGTGCCCGATCACGCCTGAGATCGAGGATATTTGTCTGCGCGCGTCAAAAGCGGTGGGCGGCGGCTTGCTGGGCGTGGACTTGGTCGAACACCCTGAAAAGGGACTGGTGGTGAATGAGATCAATCACACAATGGAATTCCACACGATGCAGCCGTTGAGCGGCATTGATATCGCGGGCGAGATTGTGGAGTATGTGAGAGCAGTAGCCAGTGGACAGTGAACAGTGAATAGTGAATAGTGGACAGTGAACAGTGATCGGTGGGGAGGTTGAGCAACTGATTACTGATTACTGGTTACTGATAACTGATAACTGATTACTGATTACTGATTACTGATTTTGAGGAGAAATTTTGAATACTACAGTATCCATCATCGGCGGTTCGGGATATGGCGGCGGGGAGTTATTGCGCTTGCTGTTGGGACATCCCAACGTGGAGGTGAAGCAGGTCACTTCGCGCTCGCGGGTGGGGGAGTATGTGTATCAGACCCACCCCAATTTGAGGAAGCGTACGCAGTTGAAATTCAGTGACCCATCAAAGTTGGAGCCTGTGGATGTGTTGTTCCTCGCCCAGCCGCATGGACAGGCGCAAAAGAATATCGAAGAGTATGCTAGGCTCGCGCCGAAGATCATTGATCTTGCCGCAGATTTCCGCTTGCGCGATGCGGACTTTTACGAGCAATGGTACGGTGAAAAACACGCCGCGCCGGAGTGGTTGAGTAAATTCGTTTACGGTTTGCCTGAACTTCACCGCGCTGAA
>JAUXWL010000302.1 GCA_030680155.1 Anaerolineales bacterium | reverse complement strand
GAGGAAATCCGCAAGGCAGGCGGCGAAGGGATCTTCGTCCGCGCGGACGTGTCGAAACCCGTCGATTGCGAGAACTTGGTCAAAGCGGCAACGGACAAATATGGCAGGCTCGACTTCGCCTGTAACAACGCCGGCATCGGCGGTGACCAAAACCCGACCGCCGATTATTCCCTCGAATCGTGGGATAAGGCCATCGCGGTCAATCTGTCAGGCGTTTTCTACTGCATGAAGTACGAGATCCCCGCCATGCTCAAGAGCGGAGGCGGTTCGATCGTCAACATGGCGTCCATTCTCGGACGCGTCGGATTTGCCGGTGCGGTCGGCTATGTCGCGGCAAAGCACGGTGTTTTGGGTCTCACAAAGACCGCCGCAATCGAGTATGCGCCGCATGGTGTTCGCGTGAATGTCGTGGGACCGGGTTTCATCAGCACACCGCTCATCAAAGAACTGGAAGAAAACCCCGAAATCAACAATATGCTCATCTCTCTGCACCCGGTTGGTCGGCTCGGAAAACCCGTAGAGGTGGCAGAACTGGTGATCTGGCTCAGTTCGGACAAAGCGTCGTTTGTCACGGGCGCATACTATCCCGTTGACGGAGGCTACCTTACGCGCTGATCGCTTGTCAACTTTTCTTACATTTAAAGGATATGTTGCGTGACCGTTTAACAGCCATATCCTGCGGATGATTTACAGCGAATTACTTGATAGCAGTCATCATGGATTACAATAAATTTGCGATGAAGGAAAACGACCCAGGCATCATCCGTTCTGTGCGCGGCAGTGTAGTGGATGTATTCTTCCCGAAGCGGCTGCCAGATATTTACTCCAGGCTGATCACGGGGAAAGACTCGTCCACAGAGATCGAAGTCATTAGCCATTTGAGCGCGAACCTCGTGCGCTGTGTCGCGTTGTCGCAAACCAGCGGACTGGTGCGCGGGATGAGCGTCCGCGACACAAACGCGCCGTTCATGGTTCCAGTGGGAAAGCAATTACTGGGGCGGATGTTGAACGTCTTTGGAAACACGATTGACGACCATCCTCCCATCGAAGGCGCAGAGAAACGTTCGATCCATCAACCGCCTGTGCCGATGTCCCAGCAAGCCACGAAGACGGAAATTTTCGAGACGGGTATCAAAGCCATTGACGTGCTCGCTCCGCTCGAGCGCGGTGGACGCGCAGGTTTGTTCGGCGGCGCGGGGGTCGGAAAGACCGTTCTCATCACCGAGTTGATCAACAACATCGTCGGGCAGTATGAAGGCGTCAGCCTGTTCTGCGGGATCGGCGAACGCTCGCGCGAAGGCGAAGAACTCTACCGCGAAATGCAGGAGGCGGGCGTGCTCGACCGCACCGTGATGATCTTCGGGCAGATGAATGAGCCGCCCGGAGCGCGCTTCCGTGTGGGACATGCCGCGCTGACGATGGCGGAGTATTTCCGCGATGAAGCCCGGCAGGACGTTTTGCTCCTGATCGACAATATTTTCCGCTTCATTCAAGCAGGCATGGAAGTTTCGGGATTGCTCGGGAACATCCCCTCCCGCGTTGGTTATCAACCCACGCTTGCAACCGAACTCGCTGAATTACAGGAGCGCATCGCCAACACCCGTTCTGGCGCAATCACCTCCGTGCAGGCGGTCTACGTCCCCGCTGACGATTTCACCGACCCTGCGGCGGTGCATGTCTTTGCGTATCTGTCCGCATCCATCGTGCTCTCGCGCAAGCGTGCCAGCGAAGGGTTGTATCCCGCCATCGAGCCGCTTCAATCGGGATCGAAGATGCTCGCCCCGCACATTGTCGGGGAAAGGCATTACGAGATCGCGCAACAGATCCGCCAGACGCTCGCACACTACGAAGACCTCAAGGACCTGATCGCCATGCTCGGGCTGGAGGAACTTACACCCGAAGACCGCCAGGTCGTCTCACGCGCCCGCCGCCTCGAACGCTTCCTCACCCAACCCTTCCACACCACCGAGCAATTCACCAGCATCAAGGGCAAAACCGTCCACTTGCAGGATGCGCTGGACGGATGCGAACGCATCCTCAACGATGAATTTTCCGAGATGCCCGAACGCAAACTGTACATGATCGGCACGATAGACGAAGCGGAGAAAAAGACATGAGGCTCCGTGTCCTATTACCCGAACAGATTTTGCTGGATACGGAAGTCCGCAAGATAACCGCCGAAGCCGAGAACGGTTCCTTCGGATTGCTCCCGCGTCATGCCGACTTTGTAACTGCTCTTGTCCCCGGTATTTTGACCTTCACCCCAACAGATGGACGGGAGGAGTTCCTCGCAGTGGACGAAGGCATCCTCGTCAAAAGCGGCGCGGATGTGCGTGTCTCGACCCGCAATGCCGTGCTCGGACAGGAACTCGGCGAACTGAAACGCATGATCGAAGAACGCTTCAAAAAGGTGGACCAGTTCGAGAAGAAATCACGCGATGCGTTATACAAAATGGAAGCGGACCTTGTGCGCCGTTTCATGGAGCTTGGAAAAAATTGAACACACCTGATCCTGACCAAAAAGACAGCCACTGGGAAGAACAGGTGGGCGAAAAGGAAACCCGCAAACTGCGCGCAAGACGTAATAGGGAACGCAGTGTCTGGTTCGGGTTTGGGACGTTCGGCGTGGTCGGCTGGTCGGTGGTGGTGCCGACCTTGCTCGGTCTTTTCGCAGGGATTTGGCTCGACCGTAATTTCCCCGCCCCTTTCTCATGGACACTGATGCTGTTCATGGGCGGGCTGATGCTGGGATGCTACAACGCCTGGCGCTGGCTGTACTACGAAAGCGGCGTGATCGAAGAGGAAAGAAAGAATGACGATGAAGATGGAGAAAAGAAATAAATGATGTACGTGGTCGCAGGGCTGGCTGGCATCCTATTCGGGATCATTTACTTTGGCGGTTTGTGGCTGACCATCCAAAAGATGGGACAGATGGACCGCCCGATCCTGTTGTTGACAGGTAGTTTCATCCTCCGACTGGCTTTGGTGATGGCTGGGTTTTATCTTGTTTCAAATGGACAACTTGAATTACTTGCTGTCAGTCTGGTAACATTTTTTCTAACCCGCTTTTATTTCATCAGAAAGATCCAACCCGCCGCAGAAAGGAGCGTCAAGCCTCATGGAAATCAGCCCTGATGCAATTGTCCTCTGGGAAGCAGGGATATTCAAGATCAACGCCACCATCCTGTTCACGTGGCTGATCATGGGAATCCTGGTCATCGGCTCGTGGCTGGTGACGAGAAAAATCACCAGCGCGTTGACCATGTCGAAGGGACAGAACATGCTTGAGGTCGTCGTGGGAGGCGTGATGGATCAAATCAAAGAAGTCAGCCAGCAGGACCCGCGTCCGTATCTTCCATTCATCGGCAGTCTGTTTTTATTCATCATTACATCCAATGTGCTGGCGATTGTGCCGGGCTTTCAACCGCCGACGGGATCGCTCTCCACCACTGCGGCGCTGGCGTTGTGCGTCTTTCTCGCAGTCCCGATCTTCGGTGTCCGCAAGCAGGGATGGCGCGGCTATCTCAGGCAGTACATCCAACCGACGCCGATCATGCTGCCATTCAACATCATCGGCGAACTCTCGCGCACGCTCGCGCTGGCTGTACGTTTATTTGGCAACGTTATGAGCGGAGCGTTGATTGCCGCCATCCTGCTTGCCATTGCGCCGTTGTTCTTTCCGATTTTATTGCAGGCGCTCGGATTATTGACGGGTGTGATCCAGGCGTACATCTTTTCAATTCTGGCGATGGTGTACATAGCATCCGCCACGCGCGCCCACTCCGGGCGTGAAGAAGATCAATCGAAACACGAAGCAGGCAAGGGTGAGCGTGAAGCGTAATGTCCACTTTTTTTTCCTTTGTGCTCTTTGTGTCCTTCGTGTTTAAAAAAGAAAAAGGAGTGAAACAATTATGGACTCTGAAACTGTCATCGGTTTGGCGGCAATCATCTCAGCCGGGTTCACCATTTCAATCGGCTCGCTCGGTCCCGCGCTCGGGCAGGGGCGCGCGGTCGCGCAGGCGCTGGCTTCCATCGCGCAGCAGCCCGACGAAGCCAACACCATCTCACGCACCCTGTTCGTCGGTCTGGCAATGATCGAATCCACCGCCATCTATTGTTTCGTCGTGGCAATGATCCTGATCTTCCTCAACCCCTTCTGGAACCACGTCATCGGCGCGGGAGGCTAACGGTGTTATTCGATTGGTTTACCGTCTTCGCGCAGATCGTCAACTTTCTGATATTGGTGTTCCTGCTGCGGAAATTCCTGTACGGTCCCATCGTGGACACCATGCAGGAACGCGAACGGCTCGTGATGGAACGCATCGAAAGCGCCGAAAAAAAGGAACATGAGGCGGCGGCGGAACGCGAACGTTTTCAGGCGAAGAACCAGGAACTGGCGGAACACTTCGAGCAAAAGCAAAAACAAGCCGACGAGGAAGTGCAAGTCTGGCGCAAAGAAGCGCTGCACGCCGCGCGTCAGGAAGTGGATGTGACGTTGCAGGATTGGCACAAGTCTGTTCGGCAGGAGATGGATTCGTTCAAGACCGAGTTGCGCCGCTTCGCCGTCCAGCAAACGTATGCGGTCGCGGGCAAAGCCATCCGCGATCTGGCGGACACATCCCTTGAAGAACGCATGGTTGGCGTGTTTATCTCCCAACTCAAAAAAGGCGAGGTCGATCTGTCGAAGCTGAAGCAATCTGATGGCGTCACGCTGCGAAGCGCATTCGAGGTTTCATCACAATTGCGCGAGCAAGTGCAAAAGGATTTGAGTGCGCATCTTGGCGAGGACATCTCGCTAAAATTTGAAACCGATCCCGATCTGACTGCTGGCATCGAACTCGCCGCGCTGGATGGTCATCAGGTGGCGTGGAATCTGCGCCGTTATCTCGACGCGCTGGAAGACGAATTGGATTCGCAGTTTCAGCAAGTCACCCATGACTCAAAACCCGCTTCGGACTCACCCCAAGCCTGACCCTGCAACCATGAGCGATTCCACCACCCGATCCATTCTGCATGACGCCGCCCAGATCTTCCAACAAAGTCTGGAGAAATCCTCCGCGCAGGCAATCGCGCTGGAGACCGGACGGGTCACGTACATTGGTCAAGGGATCGCGCGCGTCAGCGGACTGCCCGGCATCCAACTGGACGAGTTGATCCGCTTTCAAGGCGGCGTGCTTGGCACGGCATTTAACCTGGATGAAAATGAAGTCGGCGTTGTCCTGCTTGGAAAGGATACGGGCATTCAGGCTGGGAGCGAAGTCCGCCGCACAGGGCGTTTGCTGGATGTACCCGTTGGAAATGAATTACTCGGCAGGGTGCTCACACCCACCGGCTCCCCACTCGACGGACGCAGCAGTTTGTTCCACCTGACCAGACTGCCCGTCGAGCGCGAAGCGACGCCCATTATGAAGCGCGCCCCGGTGGTCATCCCATTGCAGACTGGAATCAAAGTTGTGGATGCGCTCGTCCCCATCGGGCGCGGACAGCGCGAACTGATCCTGGGCGACAGACAGACCGGCAAGACCGCCGTTGCGCTGGATACCATCATCAACCAGCGCGGGCAAAATGTGATCTGTGTCTATTGCGCCATTGGGCAGCGAAACTCCGCTGTTGCGCAGTTTGTCGCTGATTTGGAACAATATGATGCGTTGGATTATTCCGTCATTGTGGTGGCAAATGCCGAAGAGACGCCCGGTCTGCAATTTGTCGCGCCCTATGCCGCGACCACCATCGGCGAATATTTCATGGAACAGGGACGCGATGTGCTGGTGATCTACGACGACCTCACCCGCCATGCGTGGGCGTACCGCGAAATGTCCCTGCTCCTGCGCCGTCCGCCCGGGCGTGAGGCGTACCCCGGCGATATTTTCTACATTCATTCGCGTTTGCTGGAGCGTTCGACCCGTTTGCGTGAGGAATTCGGCGGCGGCTCGTTGACCGCCCTGCCAATTGCGGAAACCGAAGCGCAGAATGTCTCGGCTTATATCCCGACCAACCTGATTTCCATTACGGATGGACAGGTTTATCTCTCACCCGACCTTTTCCAAAAAGGGATTTTGCCCGCCGTGGATCTGGGCAAATCCGTTTCGCGTGTGGGCGGCAAGACGCAGCTCCCGGCCTATCGGGCGGTTGCTGGTGATTTGAGCTTATCCTACGCCCAATTTGAAGAACTGGAAACGTTCGCACGTTTTGGCACCCGCCTCGATGACGACACCCGCCGCACCATCGAACGCGGCGAGCGTGTGCGTGAAGTGTTGAAGCAACCGCAATACAAACCCATGCACGTTGCCGAACAGATCGCCGTCTTTCTCGCAGTCACGCAGGGATATTTTGACGACATGTCTCTGGAGAAGATCGCTGAGGGAGAGAAAGCCATCCGTGAAGCCATCCTGAAGGAACTGCCTGATGTTTGTAAGCGGATCGAGCAGGGTGAGCCATTGAACGACGAAGACCGCGAATCGCTCGAACGGGTGATCGCACAGGCGCTCGATGTTCTGCCGAAGGATGAATGAAAAAAATAAGTACCGCAACATTCATGTTGCGTGGTGGAACGCAAGATAAATCTTGCGGTACTGGGTAAGGATGAATCATGGAAACGCTTGAGTCACTACGGCGGCGCATCGGAAGCGCACAGGACTTATACGGCATCATCCGCACGATGAAGGCGCTGGCAGCGGCAAGCATCCGTCAATTTGAGCAGGCGGTGGAGGCGGTGGACATTTACACTCATACTGTGGATACGGGGCTGCGCATCGTCCTGCGAGATCAGTCTCCGCAGATGGAGAATATGCTGAAGAAGCAAAACGGCAGAACACTCGCCGTTATCTTCGGCACGGATCAGGGCATGTGCGGACAGTTCAACGAGAACATCGTCTCGCATGCGCTGAAAGACCTGGCGAATGTCGAAGCGAAGAAAATGGTCATCGGTCAGCGGGCAGGCTCGAGGTTGGAAGAGGCGGGGGAATCCTTTGATAGTCTGTTCCATGTCCCCAGTTCAGTAGATGGAATCAATCCAGCAGTGCGGTCGCTTTTATTGGAAATTAACACCTTGCGCGAACGCGATACGGTGGATAAAGTCATTTTGTATTACAACCATCCGATCTCAGGCTCGGCATATAAATCCGTGCGCAAACAGTTGGCGCCGGTGGACATGAGCCTGTTCCGAGCGCCCGTGCGGGAGATCAGTTCATCCAGAAGCCTGCCGATGTACACGATGGATCGGGAACGGTTATTGTCTCGGCTGGTCAGCCAGTATCTGTTTGCGCAACTGTACCGCGCTTATGCTGAATCACTGGCAAGCGAAAATGCCAGCCGACTGATGACGATGCAAGCCGCAGAGAAAAACATCGAGGAGCGGTTGGATGAATTGAACGCTGTTTTTCATGGACAACGACAGGATTCCATCACCAGCGAATTATTGGATATTGTTTCAGGCGTGGAGGCGTTGAGGGAGTAGTGTTCGTTTGTTTGTGATCAAATCTTTATAACCACTTGTCCGGCGAGGCATATATCATGTATACGGGTATAAGTTTAGAAAACGCGTAGGCGGCACGTAGGCGGCCTAAAAATACGGCACAGGAAACAAAAATCGGCAAAGATAGAACAAAAAGAACCGACTTTTTTAGGTCAGTTCTTTTTGTTCATTTTGGCGATCCAATAGGGATTTGCCCACGATGCTTATAACTTCCCTTCTCCAGTCTTCAATGACCTGACAACCAACTGAGAGCCACCACCCCCGATGATGACCATCGCTTCGATCTTGTGTTCTGCCAGCACACGCAACGCTTGCAGGCGTCCATCTTCAGTCTTGAATTCAGGGCAACGGGCGCTGCCCAGCATTGTGCCTCCTTGCTGGATAATGCCGCTCACATCGCTGGCGCCCAACGGTATGACATTGTTGGTGATGAGACCGGCGCAGCCATGTCGGATGCCCATGATTTCCCAGACCTTGTCAATACCAACGCGCACGACAATCATGCTTTTTATAAAAATAAATACATCCCCAGCCGGTATCCGAACCAGGCAATCGCCAGTCCACCAAGCGGGTCAGCCAGATAATGTTGGCGGGTAAATAGCGTTGAAAGTGCAACGATGACCACAATCCCAATCCAAAGCCACGGGTAGCTGGGATACAAATGGTTATAGAACAGGCAAATCAAGGCTGTCTGGTACACATGTCCGCTGGGAAAAGCGTTGTAGTCGCCATCGTTTCGATAAATCATCTGCAAAATCCGCGTTGCCCAGTTGCCCGTGGTCAGTATTGGGCGTTTGACGTACGTTGGAAAGAAGTAAAAAAATGACATCGCTGACACCTGGACGAACAAACAAGCGCTGACAAAGGAACGAAAAAGTTCTTCGTCCATCTTCCAGGCAGCCCAGATCAAACCAGCTGCCCAGACTGGCAGGCATAGCAGGTAGGGAACCACCCACACGGGCCAGAGTGGAATCCAGGTATCAAACCGAGTAGATAAGTTAAAGCCTCCAGTAAGTTTCCGATTAAGAGGAAAATACAAACTGGTAACACTTACTATAAGAATTATCATTCCCAATCGAAATATCAAATTGAAGATTCTCCAATTTCGATAACCTGCTCTCGGGGTCCTTTTGGAATATGAAGCACTTTAAATCCCAACAGAAATGGTGTCCAGATAAGCCAGACGCTTCCAAGGTCAGAAGTAAATAGGTACTGAGTGGGATTTGTTGGACATGTTTTTTTCCTTCACACTTATTGTGAATATGAATCAATATTGTTAGGCGCAGAGTAGGAGACTTGTACCAGTTTTTCTGATCACTTCATTGTTTCGGCAAAAACACGCGGATGTCGTCGCGCTCATCCATGACATACACCGTGGCTGTGTAGCGGAGCACAATCATAGTGATCCACATATTGGAGTGGCGACTTTAGTCGCTATTGTGCTGTGCAGTAAACTCCAACTTCCCATTTCTACTTTCCACTTGGATGATCTCGCCTTCATGGAAATCGCCGCTCAGAATCTTAACCGCCAGCGGATCCTGCAACTCGCGCTGGATCGCCCGTTTGAGCGGACGTGCGCCATAATCCGCGTCGTAGCCGACCTCCGCCAGGTAGGCTCGTGCATCTCGGCTGATCTCCAGCCGATAGCCGCGCTCTGCCAATAGCGCTGAAACATGCCGAAGTTGAATCTCCACCACATGCACCAAATCTTCGCGGGTAAGTGAATGGAAGATGATGATCTCATCAATGCGATTTAGAAATTCAGGTTTGAAATGCGCCTGCAAAACATGCGTAATCGAATCGCGCATGACGCTGACTTCCCTGCCGCCCATCCACAACTCACCACCTAAATTGGAAGTCATCACCACCAGGGTGTTGCGAAAATCCACCGTGCGCCCCTGACCATCCGTCAGGCGACCATCATCCAGCAATTGCAACAGCACGTTGAAAACATCCGCGTGCGCCTTTTCAATTTCATCGAACAGCACCACGCTGTACGGGCGGCGGCGCACCAACTCGGTCAACTGCCCGCCTTCTTCGTAGCCGACGTATCCAGGCGGCGCGCCGATCAAACGGCTGACGGTGTGCTTCTCCTGATATTCGCTCATGTCAATGCGGATCATGGCGTGCTCGTCATCGAACATGAATTCAGCTAAAGCGCGCGCCAGTTCGGTCTTGCCGACGCCAGTGGGTCCCAGAAAAATAAATGATCCCAGCGGACGGTTCGAGTCTTGCAATCCAGCCCGCGCGCGACGTAAGGCATTCGAGACGGCTTTCAGCGCGTCCTCCTGCCCGACCACTCTTTCACGCAGGCGGTCTTCCATGTGTAGGAGTTTCTGAGTCTCGCCCTCGAGCAGTTTCGCAATCGGAATGTGAGTCCAGCGTGAAACAATTTGAGCGATCTCTTCGGCGTCGACTTCCTCTTTGAGCAGCGCCCCGCCCTGAGCCTGTACCTCTTTCATGCGGCGTTCACCATCCGCCAATTTCTTTTCCAACTCTGGCAGAGTACCGTACCGCAGGCGGGCGACCTTCTCCAAATCAGCCTGCCGTTCGGAGCGTTCGATCTCCTGCCGAGTTTGCTCGATCTTCTCCTTGGTCGTGCGTAGTTCGGCGATGGCTTGTTTCTCGGTCTGCCAGCGTGCTTGAAGTTCGTGAGACTTTTCCTTCAAGTTCGCCAATTCTTTTTCGATATTTCCGAGCCGCTCTTTGGAAGCCTTGTCCTTTTCCTTCTTAAGCGCCTGACGCTCAATCTCGAGTTGCATCACCTGACGGTCAACCTTATCCAACGCTTGCGGTTTTGAATCGATCTCGGTCCGCAGACGTGCTGCGGCTTCGTCAATTAGGTCAATGGCTTTGTCTGGCAAAAAGCGGTCGCTGATGTAACGCTGTGAAAGGGTCGCCGCAGCAAGCACCGCCGCATCAGTGATCCGCACGCCGTGATGGACTTCGTAGCGTTCCTTGAGTCCACGCAGAATGCTGACTGTGTCTTCGACAGTTGGCTCTTCGACAACCACAGGCTGGAAGCGACGCTCCAATGCAGGGTCTTTCTCGATGTGCTTGTGATACTCGTCAAGCGTGGTCGCGCCAATCATATGTAACTCGCCACGCGCTAGCATGGGCTTGAGCATGTTACTGGCGTCCATCGCGCCTTCCGCCGCGCCTGCGCCGACGACTGTGTGCATCTCATCCAGAAACAGAATGATCTCCCCATCAGAATCGGTGATCTCTTTCAGGATGGCTTTCAAACGCTCTTCAAATTCACCGCGATATTTTGCGCCAGCGACCAAAGCGCCCATATCCAGTTGGACAAGGCGTTTGTGTTTGAGTCCTTCGGGGACATCCCCGTTAATAATGCGTTGCGCCAACCCTTCGACAATGGCAGTCTTGCCGACGCCCGGTTCACCGATCAGCGCGGGATTATTCTTGGTACGGCGGGATAAAATCTGAATCGTGCGGCGAATTTCTTCGTCACGCCCGATGACTGGGTCGAGTTTGCCCTGTCGAGCCATCGCGGTCAGGTCTCGTCCATATTTTTCCAACGATTGGAAAGTTCCTTCGGGATTCTGCGATGTGACACGCTGAGAGCCGCGCACCTGTTTCAACGCGGACAGAATCGCATCCTTGGTCAGACCAAACTCAGCCAGCCGTTTGCTTTCATTGCTGTCCGCCAGCCCCAGCAGAATATGCTCGGTGGAGACGTAATCATCCTGCATCCCTTTGGCGTAGCGTTCGGCGGCAGACAGCACATCCGCAGTTTGACGCGACAGGCTGACTTCCAAATTTGCGCCCTGAACCTTTGGCTTTTTATCGAGTTCACTGCTCAGTTCATCCTCAATGGCTTGTGTCCCGCCAGAGGCTTTGGTGATGATCGCGCGCACGATCCCATCCTGTTGTTGAACAAGCGCCAGCAGCAAGTGAATCGGTTCAACCACCTGATGCTGGTGATCCTGTGCCAGGTGTTGTGCGGCGAGCAACGCCTCTTGTGATTTTTGGGTGTATTTCTGTATCTTCTCAAAAATTGGGGGGAGAGTTTCTCAGCCCCACGACCCACCGAGGTTGAGTTCACGAGCGCGTTTCGTCACCAGAATGGACATTGGCGGAATCTGATTCGTTCCGGAGACACGATCACGAATATAGGCATGG
>JAUXWL010000413.1 GCA_030680155.1 Anaerolineales bacterium | reverse complement strand
GCGCGTTCGGAGGAAAGATTGACAACCGCGCCTTGCACGCCATCCAGCTTCTTCAAATTACGTTCCACGGTGGCGACGCAGTTGGCGCAGGTCATGCCTGTGATCGGTAACGTTAATTGCTTTGTATCGGTCATTTCATGTCCTTACGAATTACGTATTACGTGATGCGTAATTCGTAATTCGTTATGCGTAAGTTTTACAATGTGATCAAGCCTTCAGCGGGATAGTTGATCTCCGCCAACAGCGCCTTAATGGTCTCTTCGTTAGCGGGCGCATCGAAGGTAATCTCCACCTTCTTAGTCGCCTCATCCGCCTTCACGGATTGGACGCCCTGCAACTCACCCACTTCGGTCTCGATGGTATGGGTGCAATGTCCGCAGGAAATCGCGGGGACGGTGTAAGTAACTGTGGTCATGGTTTATTTCTCCTTAAGTTGTATGTGATTTTAGAAATGGTCTCGATATGCCTTTGGCTATTCGACCATCAAACTGCCAAACAGGAAACTATCCAACTATTAAACTTTCGTAGACATCTCGAACACTTCGGTGATCTCCTTCAATACGCGCTCACGCTCTTTTTTATCGTTGCCTTGAATGGCAGTGATAACGCACGAGTTCAGGTGGTCTTCCAAAATGCGCGAACTGACCTTATTCAACGCGGCTTCGATTGCCTGTATCTGGCGGATGACGTCGATACAGTACGCATCCTCCTCCACCATGCGGATCACGCCGCGCAGGTGTCCTTCCACGGTCTTCAATCTTCGGATGGTGTTTTCATTTTCCATGGTTACCTCTATCTTCCAGATACAGTTCTCTTCAAAATTCTTACCCGTCCCCCCTGGGGGGGGTATCCTGAATATAAGGCATTGCCCACCGCCCCGTCAAGTCGACAAATGTCATCCGCTTAGGGTGTAAAATGACTGCATGGAGATTTTGGCAAAAGACTTGAAACAGGTTGTCGTCTTTCAACATGCTACCGATAATGACCTCAACCTGATTCTTCAAAATAGCATCACACGCTCCATCGAAGAGAGCGGATTTTTCTTTCATCAAGGAGATGATGCGAAGTTTCTGTACATCCTCACCAGCGGACAGGTGAAATTGATGCAGTCGAACCCAAATGGGCAACAGGTCAATTTACGGACCATTGCTGCCTGGCAGATGTTTGGGGCGTTGGGAATCGCTCAAAGTGATGGGGCAACCTACCCCGCCGCAGCGCAAACGCTGGAAGACAGTACAGCGCTCGCCATTCAGAGTACGTTCATGCGTTCGATGATGGAGACCCGACCCTACCTCGCGTTTGATCTGATGAACTTGATGACAGCGTATATTCAGGAAATGCAGGCACGTTACCGCGAACTCGCCACGGAAAAGGTCGAGCAGCGAGTGGCAAATGCGTTGATCCGCCTGGCAGGGCAAACAGGCACAAAGGTAGGAAAAGAAGCGGGGATTCTCCTCTCCTTTTCACGGCAGGATGTGGCGGAGATGACCGGTTCCACGCTGTACACGGTCAGCCGTTTGTTGAGCGAATGGGAGCGGCAGGGATTCATCAAGACAGGCAGGGAGAAGATCACGATCCTCAAGCCGCATGATCTGGTGCGCATTGCAGACCGGTTGGAAAAATAAGACAAATTCGGTTTAGTTATTTGCGCCAGCGCAAAGACGGGATGGGGGAAAAGGGATATTCTGTATCCACTATGAACGAGTATTTGGAAATTCTCAATATGAGCGTGGTGGATGTTTTGAAATCCGCGCCTGCCACTGCCAAATTCTTTATCAGCCAGCACACCGATTGTGTGGGCTGCCGGCTTGCACGCTTCTGCAGCATCGAAGATGTGATCAAGACCTATGAGTTTGACGAAGAGAAATTCTTGAAAGAACTCTCCAAATATATTCTTCAAAACCATTAATTAGGAGCACAGAGTGAAGACTTTTTTGAAAGCAGTAGTGATCGCCATCCTGTTCGGAGTTTTGCTTGCGGCATGCGGCGCATCGGAACCTGCCAGCGATAGGACCTATACCGAAGCTGAAACCCTTGCCGCCTTTGAAAAAGGCGCGTGTGGAAGCTGCCACGCCATTCCCGGAGTTCCAAATGCGCTGGGCGTGATCGCCCCTGACCTTGCAAACGCCAGAACGCTTGCTGAAGAACACCTGAACAGCAGTGCGTATTCTGGCAGTGCGAAAGATGCGGAAGCCTACATCCGCGAAGCCATTCTTGACCCGAATGTATTTATCGCGCCGAAGTGCCCCACTGGCGCATGCACGCCGAATGTGATGCCTGCCACACTCAAAGATGTTTTGACTTCTGACGAAGTCAACGCCATCGTTAAGTATTTGCACAGCCTGCCCGAAGGCGAATTTGGTGGCACGGGCGCAGTCGCCGCGCCGCAGGAACCCACCTTTGGCGCTGACATCGTGCTTGACCCCGCCGACCTGCCCGCTCCGCTCGAACGACGTGAACCGCAGACTATTCGTGTCGATCTCGAAGCCATCGAGGTCGAAGGTCAACTTGCGGATGGCACCACCTTCACACATTGGACCTTCAACGGCACCGTTCCCGGTCCGTTCATCCGTGTGCGTGTGGGCGATACCATCGAAGTCCACATGAAGAACAGCGGCACCAGCGCCATGAATCACTCAGTTGATTTCCACGCTGTCACAGGTCCCGGTGGAGGCGCAGCCGTCACGCAAACGATGCCCGGAGAAGAAACGGTCTTTACCGCAAAAGCCCTCAATGTCGGTTTGTTCGTCTATCACTGCGCCACCCCGATGGTTGCGCATCACATCTCCAACGGCATGTACGGCTTGATCCTCGTCGAACCTGAAGAAGGCCTGGCTCCTGTAGACCGCGAGTTCTACGTCATGCAGGGCGATATTTACACCACCGGCGCATTTGGCGAACATGGCAAGCAAACCACCGACATCACCAAACTGCTCAACGAAGACCCCGAGTATGTTGTCTTCAACGGCGCTGTCGGCGCGCTGACCGAACAGAAACCGCTGCGCGCCAACGTAGGCGAAACCGTGCGCATCTTCTTCGGTGTCGGCGGACCCAACCTGACCTCGTCCTTCCACGTCATCGGCGAAATTTTTGACCGTGTGTACGACCAGGCTTCCCTCACCTCCGCGCCGCTCACCGACGTGCAAACCACCCTCGTCCCGCCCGGAGGCGCAACCATGGTCGAGTTCAAACTCGAAGTCCCCGGCAACTACATCCTTGTTGACCACGCCCTTTCCAGACTCCAACGCGGTTTGGCTGGCTACCTGATCGTCGAAGGAGATGAAAACCCCGAAATCTTTAACGGCACCATCCAACCCGGCAGCGGCCACTAAAAAACATTACTGAGATGAAAAGCCCCGTCCAAAGTGGATGGGGCTTTTCCGTTATAATTTCAAGATGAAAAAAAGCACGCCTCTTTCCTTAACCTTTAGCCTGCTCCTGTTTCTTCTGGCAGGTTGCTCCCTCAAAGCGACTCCGGACGCGAACACGCAGATCCAGCAAGCCGTTGCCGCCACACTGGCCGCCATGCCCCAGACAACCGCACCGCCCGCATCGACACCCTACCCATCCCCCACACCATTCAACCTCGCGGGCTTGTTCTGTGAATATCAATTCTGCATCGGGCATCCCATTGAAATGGCATTCTTCGACGTAAGCGCCCAGCAAAACCCCGCCGCGCCCAGTTCCTACGGTCAGGGTATACTCGCCGCCTTCAACGCCAACCTCTTCATCCAAGTCATGTGGCAGACCGCGCCCGGCGCCTCCGACCCGAAATTCCTGCTCGATACCATTATCGACCTGCAGATCGACACCCGCGAAGGCACCATGGATGTGATGCTCTTCCGCAACATGAACACGATGTACACCCAGATCACCTCCGCCGCCACTCCCGTTCTCCCGTATGGCGGAGCCGGCGCCTGGGTCTGCGGTGACCGTGTCTTTGC
>JAUXWL010000402.1 GCA_030680155.1 Anaerolineales bacterium | reverse complement strand
AACGCAAAGACGCAACGCCGCAAGGCTTTTTTAGGATTGCCCCTGCGCCAGATGGTACTCTTGCCGATTCCGTCGAGGAAAGGTCAAAATCTTAGCGTCTTGGCGGCTTTGCGTTGAGATTGTTAGATTTAGATTTGGAATTGCTGCCAGGATTTCACAGGGTTATTGCAAAGTCCGGTTTGTGTCGCTCTTCGCTCCGCTCAAGGTGACATGTTGCATTTTTATCAAGCGGACTGGAAAGCCAGCCAGGTTTCATTCGCTTCTGCTAATAGTCCCCAGCCTCGCATTCACCAATTTCACCAAATCCCCCGTCTTCACTTGAATATCCAACCCCCTCTGCCCGCCGGAGATATAAATTTCACCAAAAGATTCCGCCGCAGAGTCGATCACTACCTGAAAGCCCTTGTTGATCAGCGCCAGCGGAGAAATACCGCCCGCCTGCAAGCCGGTCAATTGCTCGGCTTCGCGCTCGGTTGGCAGGTGCATCTTCTTCTCGCCCAAAAACGCCGCAAGTAATTTCAGGTCCACCACACGCGGGCCGGGAATCACCGCCAGCACAGGCCTGCCCTTTTCACGCTTCGTGACGATGGTCTTGAAGACCTGTTCCGCCGGCACGCCCATAAAGCCCGCCGCTTCCAGTGCGCCCAATTTTTCGGGAGGCAGCTCATGCGCGATATACCTGACCTTGCGGGCATCCAAAAACCTTGTGACATTATTTGTGATGGACATGCGATAAAAATCCTGTACAATTATAAACATAAAGGAGGCTGACATGTCCAATCAGGAACAGGAACGTCTCAGAAAACTGCGCGAACAACAATTACAATCACGCGACCCTTTAATAAAGCAACGAAAATTCCAGCGGAATATGTCCGTCAAAGAAACACGGATGCGCAAATCATTCTCCCTCGTCAAAGCTTGGGGAGACATCCCCCACATCATCAAAGTTCCATTCTACGGGCTGCTGCTCGGCATCGCCATCACCATCCTCCTGCCCTCGCTCTGGGTCTCGCCCTACGCCACCATCGCCGGCGCAGGCATGACCCTTATTTTGATCGTTTTTGGATTAACACTCGGCAACGCATTGGACACTCGCGACAAGATCAAAGACAACATTAAATAGACGGGGTTCGCTTCACTCTCCGCCGACAATTGATTCTGCACCCAGACACACCCCACCCCCAAGCCAAGGAGTCACCCATGATCAACACAGACACCCTTTCCCAGTTCACCCTCTTCAACGGACTTCCCGAATCGCTCCTCATGGAAATCACCGCCATCAGCACGGAAGCCGCCTATAAAATCGGAGACTTCGTTTTCAAAGAAGGCGAAAAAGCAGACAAACTACATTTCCTCTTAAATGGAAGCGTGGCCCTGCGCGTGAAACTGACCTCGCGCCCGGACAGCGTCACGGTATCGTTCGTCTCCACGCCGTATCAGAGTTTCGGCTGGTCGGGCGTTGTCGCTCCGTTTCACTACACCTCCAGCGCCGAATGCGACGAGGACTCGAACCTGCTCATCATCCCTGCCGGACCGTTCATGGCCCTGCTGGAAAAATACCCCGAAGCAGGTTTTCAGGTGATGAAGCGTATCGCCGAGATCATCGCGGACCGCCTGCGAAACAGCAGGCAGGCGTTGTTGAAGACCATGTAGTCAAATGGAGTCAAAAGTCTCCCGACTTTTGACTTTACCCAATCAGGGAAAGAACCGTCAGTACTTTGACAATGTCAAAGTAAATAGAAACAGGCCATGAGCGGGACGCGAGGCGGGGCGTCCCGTTTTGAATCCCGCGTAGTACAATAACCGGGATGAAATCCTCGCAGTCCACCATTCCGCTCGAAAAGCTCCTCGAGCAACTCCCGGAAAATTACACCATCACAGACCGCGAGTTGGTGATGCGCGCCTACAACTTCGCCAGGGATGCCCACCACGAACAGAAACGACATTCGGGCGAGCCGTATATCAATCACTGCATTGCGGTGGCGAACATCCTCGGGGAATTGAAAGTCCCCTCGGATGTGATCGCGGCCGGACTGCTGCACGACACAGTGGAAGATACGCCCGTCACACTGGGAGACCTCCGCCGCGAGTTTGGGGATACCGTGAAAATTTTAGTGGATGGCGTGACGAAGCTCTCCCACCTGCCGCGCGTCTCACGCGGCGACCAGCACGCTGAAAATAACGGGGACGAAACCGAGGAGCCATTCGTTGAGCCTGCCCTGCTTGGGCGCAAAGAAGACATGATCTCGGAGACCCTGCGCAAGACCTTCCTGGCCATGGGCGAGGATGTGCGCGTGGTGCTCATCAAACTGGCAGACCGCCTGCATAACATGCGCACGCTGGGACACATGCCCGAACACAAGCGCAAACGCATCGCAAAAGAAACATTGGATATCTTCGCCCCGCTCGCCAATAGACTCGGTATCTGGCAGTTGAAATGGGAATTGGAAGACCTGAGCTTCCGTTATGTGAACCCGGAGAAATACAAGGAAATTGCCGAACAACTCGCGGAACGCCGACCCGACCGCGAAGCACAGTTGGAGACCATCAAGGAAAACCTGGTCAAACTGCTGGCAAAGAACAATATCCAATCCGAGATCAGCGGGCGGCCCAAGCATATCTATTCGATCTACAAGAAAATGCAGAAGAAGGACAAAGCCTTCAACATGCTGTACGATGTGCGGGCCGTACGCCTGATCGTGCCGGATGTGCCTTCATGCTATGCCGCGCTCGGTGTGATCCACACCACATGGCGGCCAATCCCAGGGGAATTCGATGATTACATTGCCGCTCCAAAAGATAATTTTTACCAATCCCTGCATACGGCGGTGGTGTACGATGACCGGCGTCCGCTCGAAGTGCAGATCCGCACGCAGGAAATGCACCTCAACGCGGAATATGGCATTGCCGCCCACTGGCGATATAAGGAAGGCGGCTCAAAACTCTCCGACAAGAACTTTGAACAGCGCATCAATTCCCTGCGCTCGATGATGGAATGGCGCTCGGATGTGAAGGACGCCGCCGAGTTCGTCGAATCCATGCGCACAGACGTGTTCCAGGACCGCGTATACATCTTCACCCCGCGCGGCGACATCATTGACCTGCCCGCTGGTTCCACGCCAATCGACTTTGCCTACCACGTCCACACAGACATTGGTCATCGCTGCCGTGGGGCGCGCGTGAACGGGAAACTCGTCCCGTTGTATCAGGAACTGAAGACCGGCGACCAGGTCGAGGTCCTGACGGCGAAGCGGGGCGGGCCCAGCCGCGACTGGCTCAACCCAAACCTGGGACTCGTCCGCACAGGGCGCGCGCGTTCCAAGATCAAGGTCTGGTTCAAGAAACTGGAAGACGAGCAAAACCTGGCACAGGGGCGCAGTACGCTCGAGCGCGAACTTCAACGGCTGGGCATCACCGAACTCAATTTTGAAAAACTGGCGCGCGAACTCGGCTTCAAGATCCCCGATGAAATGTTCATTGCGCTCGGCAATGGCGACCTTTCCATCAGCAAGATTATCAGGGAATTTTCAGAGGATGAGGAAGTCAAAGACATCCTCGCCGTGAATGCGCCCGCCACGGAAACCACCTCCACTGATATTATCGAAGTTGTCGGGCTGAAAGGGATGTTGTCCAATGTGGCGCGCTGCTGCAACCCGATGCCCGGTGACCAGATCGTTGGCTTCGTCACCCGTGGGCGCGGCGCAACCATCCACAGGCAGGACTGCCCGAACATCCTCAAAACCAAAGATCGCGAACGGCTATTGCAAGTCGGCTGGGGACATGTGGAACGTACCTTCCCGATCCCGGTCAAGGTCAAGGCGTATGATCGTCAGGGGTTGATGGGCGATGTCTCCACGTTACTGGCAGATGAAAACATCAACATCGTGAACGTGTCGGTCAATGTCAACCGCAGCATCGCGGATTTGCGACTCATCATCGAAGTGCGCGATTTCACCCAACTCAGCCGCATCCTCACGCGCATCGAAAATCTGCCGAACGTAATGGAAGCCCATCGGGTGAACCCGGGTTGACCCCTCCCCTGCCCTCCCAAAAATGGGGAGGGAGAAATTCCAATGTAGGGGGTATAATCCCCGCCGCTTCATTATGCTATCGGTACACGAAGCGCGCGAGCGCATCCTCTCTCACTTTCAAAAGACAGCCACAGAAACCATTCCGTTGACTGTCTGTGCGAACCGTGTGTTGGGGGCAGACATCACCGCACCGCACGATATTCCCCTCTTTGACAATTCTGCCATGGATGGATTCGCCATCCGCGCCGAGGACACGCACGCCTCACCCACGACGTTGAGCGTGGTTGCTGACATCCCGGCAGGCTCCACGCCGACGGTGACTCTCGCACCCATGCAAGCCGCGCGCATCATGACCGGGGCGCAAGTCCCGGCAGGCGCAAACGCCGTCATCCCAGTGGAAGACACGGATTTCCGTCATCGTGAAGCAGGCACATCGGCGCCTGAGACGATCTCATTTACAAAGACAGTCAAAACTGGAGACAACATCCGTCTGCGCGGCATGGATATGTGGGCAGGCGAAGTCGTCTTGCAAACGGGACGTGTGATCAAACCGCAAGACCTCGGTCTGCTGGCAGCCCTGGGCATGGCAAATGTCACCGTCCACAAGAAGGCGCGGGTGGCGTTGCTTTCTTCGGGTGACGAGCTGCTTACAGTGGACGCTCCGCTCGAGCCCGGCAAGATCCGCGATTCAAATTCGTACACTCTTGCCGCCGCCATCGAGAACGCGGGCGCGGATGTGCTGCGCCTCGGCGTGGCAAAGGACTCGCGCGATGCCGTCACCGCCTTGTTTGATAACGCTGTAAATGAAGACGTGGACTTGATCCTCTCGTCTGCGGGGGTGAGCGTGGGCGCATTCGACTTTATTAAAGAAGTCATCGAAGCCAATGGCAGTATGAATTTCTGGCGCGTGAATATGCGCCCGGGTAAGCCGCTGGCGTTTGGCGAATATCGCGGCATTAATTTCATCGGCCTGCCGGGCAACCCTGTTTCGGCGTTCGTCGGCTTTGAGGTATTTGTACGTCCCGTGCTCGGGCGGATGAGCGGCTCGATGGACGGGAACAGCCAAACGGTTAAAGTTCGATGCGAGGAGGAAATCGAATCCGATGGGCGTGAGAGTTATCTGCGGGCAAAACTCCGCTCCGAAAACGGCGTCCTGCAAGCTCATTTGACGGGTCATCAGGGGTCTGGAAATCTGCTGTCTTTGGTACAAGCGGATGCTTTACTTATTATCCCCGCTGGTGTAAAATGCGTGCCTGCTGGTCAGGAAGTGGATGCAATCTTACTGTGAGGAAACATGGATAAATGGCTGTACCGCGCATCGATTGCGCTTGTGGTGATAGGTTTGTTCGTTTCGATCTACATGACCATCTACAAAGTCTCTGGCAATGAAGGCATGTGCCTCGGGTCAGGCGATTGCTCCACTGTGAATGCAAGCCGCTTTTCAGAGGTGAACGGCATCCCCGTGGCGGTGATCGGCATTATCGGATACATAGCGATCCTGGCAGTGCATTTCTTTGAAAACCGTAATTCGTTCTTCAAAAAGAACGGCACATTATTGATCTTCGGCATGTCGCTGACGGGTTTCATCTTCACCGTCTGGCTGGTGTATGTGGAGCTGGCCCTGCTGAATGCCATCTGTCCGTTCTGTGTTACATCACAGGTCGCAATGACCCTGATCTTCATCATAGCCCTCATTCGCCTGATCAAACAACCCCAATCGTAGGAGGAATCAAGATGCCCCGAATCAAATGCCATTATGTAGATTGCGTGTTCGTGGATGAAGGCTACTGCTCTGCCGCTGCCGTAGAACTGGACCCCGACACCGGTTGCGCCACCTACTCCCCAGCCGACGGCGCTGCCGTTGCCGAAGATGAATGGGATGATGAAGAAGAAACCGAAGAGTGGGAAGACGAAGACGCTGACGAAGACGACGATGAATGGCTCGAAGACGAGGAAGGATTCTAGCCCTTCGCTTCGCGCTTAACTGAAAATTGATCCTGCAAAACAAGCCTGCTCCCTGCGAGAGGGCTTGTTTTTATTTTGGCTGATGCCGTTGAAAAATCATGATCCAAAAAGACATCGGGGGATGTGGTTTGCGCCCTGCGCCGGGGACGGGACGGCGCAAGGTTTTCCCAGTAAAACGCCACCGCCCCCGGCCGCTGAGCCTGGACGTCTTTTCATCAACGAACAATTAATCCATCGTACCCAACCAGCCTTTGCGCTCCATCCATTTCACAAATTCGAGCACCGGGGAAACTGTCAGCGACAGGCTGAGGATGATCAGCCAATCCTGAAGGGTCAGGCTGAACGTGCTGAACGACTCATGCAGGGCGGGGAGATAAACGATCACCAAGAGCAGGGCGACCTCCCAAATGATGGCGCGGTTCAGCCATTTGTTTGCAAACGGTTTCTCGAACACGGAGTTGCGGTCCGAGCGGAAGTTGTACGCCTTGAAGAATTGGATCAACACCAGCGAGACGAAAGTCATTGTCATCGCTTCTGCCTGACTTCTGCCTGAGTTCATTGCCCAGATGAAAAGTCCCAGGTTGACAAATGTGGACCAAATCCCGCCTGCCAGCATCAACGCCACCACGGGACGGGTAAAGATGCCCGTTTTAGGATTGCGGGGCTTGCGCTTCATCAAATCCGTTTCAGCGGGGTCAACCGCCAGAGCCAGCGCGGGCAAGCCATCGGTGGCCAGGTTGACGTACAAAATTTGCACGGCAGTCAATGGAAGCGGCAGTCCGAGCAGCGTGGAGCCAGCCATCAAGCCGATCTCACCGATATTCGAAGAGAGCAAATACATCAGGTATTTTTTGATGTTGCCGAACACACCGCGCCCCTCTTCCACGGCGGCGACAATGGAGGCGAAGTTATCGTCGAGCAGGGTCATGGAGGCGGCTTCTTTTGTGACGTCTGTGCCGGTGATGCCCATCGCAATGCCAATGTCCGCTTTTTTGAGCGCGGGGGCGTCGTTGATGCCGTCGCCGGTCATGGCGACGATATGTTCATTGGCTTGCAAAGCCGTGACCACACGCAGCTTGTGCGCCGGGGAAACACGCGCATAGACTTCGATGGTCTCCACTTCCATTTTGAACTGCTCATCGGACATGGCTTCCAGTTCCGCGCCGGTCACTACACGACCGGTCTTGAGCAGGCCCAGTTCACGCGCCACCGCCCTGGCTGTGAGGGGGTGGTCGCCTGTAATCATCACCGGACGGATGCCCGCATCTTCGCAGATGGCAATCGCGTCTTTTACTTCCTTACGCGGGGGGTCGATCATCCCAGCCAGCCCGAGGAAGGTCATGCCGGTTTGGGCAGATTCAAGCGTCACGTTCGGTTTTGAAGCGACGGCCAGCACGCGCAAGGCATCCTCCGCCATTTTCCCTGCGGCTTTCAGGATCCGCGCGCGTCCCATGTCATCAAGTGACTTCGCGCCTTCGGGGGTCAATTCAAAATCACAATCCCGCAGGATGATCTCAGGCGCACCTTTGGCATACGCGATCGCTCCGTCATTTGTCTGGTGCAGGGTGGTCATGCGTTTCGTTTCAGATGTGAAGGGGATCTCATTCACGCGCGGATATTCAGCATCCAGCGCCTCTTTCTGCAAGCCTGCCTTGGCCGCCGCGACGATAAATGCGCCTTCGGTTGGGTCGCCTTTGATGTTCCAGTTACCTGTCTTTTCGGTTTTTACAAGATTCGTATCGGAAGCAAGTGTGGCGGCAACGAGCATCTCCCTCACGCCAGCAGGTAGTTGGGCGAGCTTTTTTCCATTACCGGAGAACTCGCCCACCGGTGAATATCCCGCGCCGCTGACAGTGAACAATTCACCACCGGCATATAATTTGCGGGCGGTCATTTCATCTTTTGTGAGCGTACCCGTTTTATCCGAGCAGATGATCGAGGTACTGCCGAGCGTTTCCACGGCGGGCAGGCGGCGGATGAGCGCATTACGTTTGACCATTTTCTGCACACCGATGGCCAGCGAGATGGTCACCACAGCCGGCAAGGCTTCCGGTACAACTGCAACTGCCAGCGCAATGCCGAAGATCAGCATTTCGATAAAGGGCTGTCCGCGCATCAAGCCGAGCGCGACGATCAATGCCACCACCACAAATGCCGCGCGTGCCAGCGCGGAACCCACTTTATCCAAATTTTGCTGGAGGGGAGTCCTGCCTGTTTCCACGGTTTGCAATAACTGGGCGATCTTGCCGAACTCGGTGTTCATGCCCGTTGCAACCACCAGGGCTTTGCCGCGTCCGTAGGTGGCGGCAGTTCCAGCGTAGACCATGTTTTTGCGGTCGCCCACACTCAAGTCGGAGCCGTGAAGCGCGTCTGTCACTTTTTCCACAGCGACAGATTCACCCGTCAGTGCGGCTTCCTCGATCTGCAAATTGATCGCTTCCAATAAACGCCCGTCGGCAGGGATGCGATCACCCGTGTGCAGGATCACTACGTCGCCAGGCACCAGTTCACGCGCAGGGATTTTCACCTCTGCGCCGTCACGCAGCGCCAAGGCCGTGGGCGCTGCCATTTCGCGCAACGCTTCAATCGCGCGCTCGGCGCGATACTCCTGAATAAAACCGAGCAGTACCGCAAATAACACGATGATGGCAATAACGATCGACTCAACGCCATGCCCAAGGAAAAGCGAGAGGATGGTCGCGCCGAGCAGGATGAGGATGAGGATATTCTTGAACTGTTCAAATAAAATGTGCCACCCTGAAATGCGCTTCGCCATCTGGATTTCATTTGGTCCGTGTTTCCCAAGCCTTTCCCCCGCCTCTGCCTGGGTCAAACCTTCGGACTGGCTTTGTACTTCATTAAGCGCCTCTGCTGATGTTTTTGCGTACCAGTTGTTGGATTGCATCTTTGCTCCTGAATTTCATTCAACAAAAAAGACCACCGCCATATGGCGATGGTCTTGCGTTTGCTTTCAAACAGCCGGGAAATCTCTTTCCGTCATGACGACTGTTCTTCCCGAAAAAATGTTCGGGCGCTACTCCCCATCGGAGTTAATTTAAGTGTAAAGGATATGCGGTTGAGTGTCAATTACGGTTTTGTTAGGACAGCAATTCCAAATCTGAATCTAACAATCTCAACGCAAAGCCACCAAGACGCTAAGAAGCTGTTTAATAAGTCAAAACATGTCACCCTGAGGGTGCGGTTTCTAGCGCCTGAAGGGTCTCGAAACCGATTTAGAGATGCTTCGCGCCAGAAAAACGGCGCTCAGCATGACAGGTCACAGACTTTTTAAACAGTCGCTAAGATTTTGACCTTTCCTCGACGGAATCGGCAAGAGTGCCATCTGGCGCAGGGGCAATCCTAAAAATGCCTTGCGGCCTTGCGTCTTTGCGATAAGGTTTGGCATCTTTGCCTTCTACACAATTTTAGATTTGGAATTGCTGAAACCATCCGCGAACGGGTGCGCAAGCAAAGGTTGTCAACGCGGACTGCAAAATCTCCTGATTTTGCTCGAAAGTCGGGAGACTTTCGACTCCGTTCCTGACATGGCTTGCTTGCACACCCGCAATACCAGGGCAGACTAAAGTCTGCATTCCGATTTTCTGTAACGCGTACTTCAGTACCGCAATGTTCACATTGCGCGTACTTTGGCAGCCCATTTGTCGCTCGCAAGATAAATCCTTCGATGAACTCACCTGTGCCTGCGGCACTGGCGCAGGCAGGACATGTCTTGCGGTACAGTAGTCTGC
>JAUXWL010000394.1 GCA_030680155.1 Anaerolineales bacterium | reverse complement strand
GGTCTGTAAATAAATAGATTCCCTCATGCGCCCTCATCCCCAGCCCTTCCCCCGAAAGGGGAAGGGAGTCCCCTCTCCCTTCGGGAGAGGGTTAGGGTGAGGGAAAAACGTCCTTGCATGAATAGGCGCGGGAAGTTATTCTTTTACGAACCCTAAGAGGGGTTCACTTCTTTCTGCTCTGGTAACGCTTGTAGACCCGATTCCATGCCTCTGTGGGGTTTTCGGGTTTATTTTTTTTGTGTTCAGGCTTGCTAATAAAAAAAGCAAAATCCTCCAACAGGACGGAGATTGCCTCCTGGGGCTTATCCAGCACAAGCGGGCGGCCAAGATTAATGGCTTCCACCACCAGGTCAACAGCATGGGGGAACGTCGCCACAAATTCCATGCCCATCGCAGATTCGATTTTTTCCTTTGAAAGGCTGGAGCGTGGAAACGGCGCATTCAAGACTGGTTTGATCTTTCCAGTTGGGTAGCCAAGTTTTTTGTAGGCATCCAATGCGGCGGCGGTGGCGCGAACGGACGCCATGTCTGGTGTGCTGGCAAGCAGGATGATGTCTGCGGCATCCAGCGCACTTAATGATATTTCGCTGAAATTGTGAGGCAGGTCGATAACAATGTATTGAAATCGTTCCTTGAGCATGGTAATGGCCGGGGTAAGGGTTTCGCTGCGCAGAGTTTCGCCCTCGTCGGGGAATGTGGGCGCGGCAATAAATGACAATCCGTAGTCGTGAGCGCTGATAATACTGTTCAGTAAATCCATGTCCAGCTCATCCTGCTTGTAATGCGCAACGTCTGCCCAGGTGCGGCGCAGGTTCTTGTTGAGCATAAGAGCCACCTGCCCTGCGGTCATTGTCAAATCCAACAAAATGGCGCTGCTCCATAAATTGTTCAATGACAAACCAATATTCACAGCAAGTGTTGAGCACCCTGTTCCCCCACGCAGGCTGTGGACGGCAATCGTTCTTGCGAGCTGTGCCGGGTCCCTCTCCACTGTGGCAACAGGGATCATTTCTGACCGACGAATTAATACTGCAATTCTGGCGGCAAGTTCTGCCGGCTCAAAGGGCTTGCTCAGGTAGTCATCTGCGCCTGCTTCAAAGGCGTGCAGTTTGTCCTTCAAACCAGATTGAGCTGTCAGCACCAGAATGGGAGTGGCATAGAACTGCTCCTCGCGACGGAGTCGGCGTGTCACCTCATATCCGTTGATATCCGGCATCATGACATCGGTAATAATAATATCCGGCTTCCAGGTACGGGCGCGCGCAATACCGCTGTCGCCATCTTCAGCAGAAATGATCTGACAATTCAGCGATTCCAGGGCTTTGGATACCAGTTGATGGTTTAAGGGCTCATCGTCAATTACCAGTATGCGTGTCATAGTACCTCCATTGGTTAGGTGTGTTGAGCGAGATAATTTTGCACTCGAACAGACTCCATTTCGATCTGCTGAATGAAGGCTTGAGCCTCCGAGAGGTCTTCGCGCCTGCATAATTGTTCCAGTTCGGCGGCTAGTTCGGCAAGGAAAGTGGCATCAAAATTTAGGGAAACACCCTTAAGGGTATGGGCATGCAGGGAAAGGCGATTCGTATCGCCATCATTGAAGGCGGAATTAATCTCCCTGATCCTCTCCGGCAAATGATCGCGAAACTCCCTGCACATTGCAAGCATGAATTCGCTGTCTCCATCAAAATGGGCTAGCGCAGTTTTCATGTCTACAGGGATTTCCGGGGGAGTGAACGTTCTGGGTGCGGCGATGGATGTTTCGGCCAATTGGGACGCAGGGACAGGTTCTTCACCAAACAAACCGTCATCCACTTCCTGGGAAAATTTTTGTTCTTCAAAAGACAGGGCATACATACTGCCTGCGCTCTCATCAGGCATATTTTCAAGCCAGCGATCCAGTGCGCTGCGTAAGATTTTCGATTCGATCGGCTTGGTTACGTAGTCATCCATACCGGCTTCCAGGCATTTTTCGCGATCCCCTTTCATGGCGTGGGCAGTCATGGCGATGATCGGAATGTGCCGCCCATGGACAGCCTCCCACTCGCGTATTTTGCGGGTAGCCTCAAAACCGTCCAGTTCGGGCATCTGTACATCCATGAGCACCGCACTATATTCACCTGAAATAGCTTTTTCAAAAGCGGCATACCCGTTGTCCACCACGTCCACGGAGTAACCGGACTTTTGTAATATGGCAACCGCCAGCTTTTGGTTGATCGAATTGTCTTCCGCAAGAAGAAGTCGTTTTCCATTCATCCGTTTTTCAGCGATAACATGGCGTGTCACGATCCCGGTTCGGGGTTCACCGCTGCTATTCAGAATGGCAAGCAGGGCCTCGTACAGCATCTGTTGTTTGACCGGTTTTAGCAAATACCCCGAACAACCCAATGCCTCCAGGCGGACTGCGTCACCTCTTTTCCCCATGGATGTGAGAATAACGATTTTTACATCTTTGACCAGCGGGTCGCTTTTGATCGCGCGGGTGGTTTGCTCACCGTCCATGCCAGGCATTTGCATGTCAAGCAGAACAATATGATAGGGGGTTCCGGCGCGGGCGGCAGTATGAAGCATTTCCAGCCCCCGCGCGCCGCTGGCGGCTGTCTCTATTTGGAAACCAAAACCTTCCACCATTTTGGAAAGCACCGTGCGGTTTGTCTGATTATCGTCCACCCCAAGAATACGAGTCGTTCGCAAATCCACCGGACTTAAGCTGGCATGGCTCTCGATCAATACGTCAGAACTCACTGCTTCAAACGTGAGGTCGAACCAAAAAGTGCTGCCCACCCCAGGTTCACTTATCAACCCCATGTTTCCATGCATGGCCTCAACCAACTGCTTGGAGATGGTTAATCCCAACCCTGTGCCGCCATATTTTCGAGTCGTGGAGCCATCCGCCTGGCTGAATCTTTCAAAAACTGCGGGTTGTCTTTCCAATGGGATGCCAATGCCCGTATCCTGAACGGAAAAATGAACGCGTACCTGCGTGTCGGTTTCCTCAAGCGTCTCAGCGCGGATGACGATTTCTCCCTGATGGGTGAATTTGATCGCGTTTCCAACGAGATTGGTTAATATCTGCCGCAGACGGCCTGCATCTCCACGCAGGGTATGGGCAATATCCGGTTGCACAAGGCAAACGAGTTCAAGTCCTTTCTCCTGGGCCCGTTTCGCCAGGGCGTAGCCTGTGTCTTCGATGGTGTTACGAAGGTTAAAGTTAATGGCCTCAAGCTCAAGTTTGCCTGCTTCTATTTTTGAGAAATCCAAAATATCATTGAGAATTGAAAGAAGCGCCTCGGCGCTTTTGAGGGAGGTTTCAAGATAATCCTGCTGTTCGTTGGTTAGTGACGTGTCCAGCGCCAGTTCCAACATGCCAATGACGCCATTCATTGGCGTGCGGATCTCATGGCTCATATTGGCAAGAAACTCACTCTTTGAACGATTGGCCTCCTCGGCCTCCTGTTGGGCGCGGACAATTTCGGAAATATCATGATAGATGGCCAACGCGCCAATTCTCTCCCCTTCCACAAGCACAGGCACCCCAAAGATCTCCACATCCACCAAATGCCCGTTCTTGTGGCGTCGCTTGCCGAGGATATGGACGCTTTCCGTCATTACCTGCTGTGTATATTGTTGAGCCTCGCTGAGAGTTTCATCGGTTGTTATTAATGTATCCAACAATACGCCAATGATCTCATTTCTTTGATACCCAAACAAACTTTCGAACGCAGGGTTACAGGAACTTATTTTTTCGTCGTTGTCCAAAACAACAATGGCAACCGGGCTGTTGGAAATCAGCGTTTCATAGAATTGTTTCTGATGTTTGATCTCGGCTTCAATACCCTTTTGGCGGGTAATATCCCTGTCTATGCCGACAAGACCCACCACCTGCCCCCAATTATCCTTCACCGGAATCTTTGAAGTCATGATCCATACCGGATTCCCGTCAGCATCCAGCCTGGGTTCTTCATGGTTCAACAGCGGTGACTGTGTGTCCAATACAATTTTGTCATTGTCCCAGAACTTTTGCGCAAGTTCAACCGGGTACATGTCAAAGTCTGACCTTCCTATTACATCCTGCATGGTTTTCCCGCCAGACGCAAGCATATCTGCCTGGTTGGAAACCGTTTTTCTCCCCTGGGTATCTTTAACGTAAATGCGGTCAGGCAGGTTGTCTATCAATGTTCTGAGAAGGTTGTGCTGTATAAAGAGTTTGTCTTCGATCTGTTTACGCTCTGTGATATCGTGCAATATAATTATATTTTGAGAATCGGTTCCCCGTACTTGAATTGTATGGGATGAGACATCGTACACTCGGTTTAACCAGTGGAATTCGGTTTTTTCTTTTTTTTGCCATTCCAAATACTCCTCCCCCAGCACATTCTCAATGGATTTTCCGATGACATTAATAAATTGTGTACCGAGACGGTCTACTACAACTTGATTACAGCGCAAAACAAAGCCGCGATCATCCACAACTAACATCAGGTCTGAAAAGGAGTCGAAAATAGTCTCCCATTCTCTTTTCCCCTGGGAGAGTTTATTTGAAAGGCTGTGCTGCAACCCGATCAAGCCTGCCATTACGCCCATCACCACTGGGGCGAAATCAAGCACAAACACCATGGGGTTGGTTCTGTGGAGAAAGAGAAATGCCCAGAGAGTTGGCGGCAGGGCTTCCCTTGTAAATTCGAGCCAGATTCCTGTAATCAGAAATACAAATCCCCCCAAAAAACCCCAAAGACCAAACATGTACATTGTGCGATTTTTGTACCATTTCATGGCGCACCTCTGAGTCCACTGCGAAAACCGATTAAACACGAAGGCACAAAGGAAAACCTTTTCATTATTTCACTACCGTACAAATCTGCAAAATCGAACCGCCAAGTGCGCCAAGGTCGCCAAGAAAGCCTTAAAAACTTGGCGGTAAAAAAACACGATGTACGGTAGAGAATTCATTATTTAACCTTCGTGTACTTCGCGTCCTCGCGCCCTGCGGGTTGTGTTTAAGCATCTTTTTGCAGTAGAGACACCTCTATTTCCAGAAAAGGGATCACTATTGGGTCGTTTCAGTATAGCATGACGAACACAACCAATATCTTGCAATTCGGTAATAGACTTTATCGGTAATTTCTCTACCGTACGCGCAAACCCTAAAGGTCTCCATTTCCTTCGCAGATTCTCGATTCGCCGAAAAGACCTTTAGGGTTTCTTTGCGAGGAAAATGTATGGTAGAGAATTTCAAAGTAATTTCAGTATTATAGTCCGAAAATTATCATGGGGCGAACGCCCCAATTGTAAAGAGGT
>JAUXWL010000387.1 GCA_030680155.1 Anaerolineales bacterium | reverse complement strand
CATCCCGATCCAATTGAGAGGAGAAGGAGAGGTACCCCAATTACCCATCATGCTGCCAGGTCCCATCATGTTCCATCCATGATAACCCCAGCCACCCATCATCATGTTCCCGCCAAAAACAAGTAATAGAACAACAACGCCGATAATTCCAAGGGTTAACCTATTATTTTTTTGCATTTCATTCTCCTTTTTAGTCAAAATGTTCTTATTACCCCCTCCTTCCATCTTTTGCCATCATATTAATAAAATATCCGGGTCTCGTTTATCTTACGATAAACACCCCTGAATTACATCCGTCAACTGGGGAGTGTTCATCTCCGCCGCTTGGAGGAAGCCTATTGGCAGAATGAAGTGCTGAATGACTTTTGAAGAACTTTACATGGCTTTTATGACAGATCTATCATGGATGGTACACGCCAGAATCAAAAAAACCTCCCTGCACAGGGAGGTTTTTTGATTCTCGGTCAGGAACTCTTATTCATTTATTCATCTTCGAGAGGGTGGTCCACTTCGCCAGCCATAAATGCATCCGGGCTGGAAAGAAATGCCTTTAGGCATGCCTTCGTACAAAAATAAACTTTTTCACCCTGGTATTCAGCGTCTGGGAATTTTGAAACATCCTGGATCCCGCCCCCACAAACTGTTTTAATGTCCGGCTGGGGTGAGGATTTGGCTGGGGATTGCATGATCAGTTTTCCTTATTATGGCTATGCAATTCCTGTCTGATGCGGAACGCGGAGACGGCAATGGCCACACCTGCCATCCCTGCCACGACCATTGAACTGGAAGCAGTACCGAAGAGACTTTTCATAAACACAGCGAATAATATCACGCCGATCACGAATGCTGCGATAAAAGAGATATTGGGAAAATGGATCCTTGATACTTTCATTGGATGGCTCCTTTTTTATTCGACTATTAATTTTCCGCGCAGCATGCCCATCTGGCATTGAAATCCATATTCGCCCGCCTTCTCGGGGGTGAATTCCAATGTTACGGGTTCGCCCTCGGGCAACAACGCGTTCTGGTTAAAATCAGGAAACAGAACTTGTTCCGAGCAGGCAGAACTCTCCTGCCGCGTGAATGTCAGCCGCACGGGTCGTCCCTTCTGCACAACAATGACATCAGGACTATAGCCGCCTTTCACAAGGATGGCAGCCTCCTGCATGCCGGTCGCGCTGACCGTCAGGCGAGTCTGCACCCTGGGTGCGAACCAGAAATACCAAACGATCAAAACAGTGAGTACGATTCCCGAAAGGATCACAAAGATTTGTAAATTGGACATATTAATCTCCTTTGAACCGTTTGAATTGTTCTCTCAGCATGGGGATGGTCGGAAAGCCTTTGACGCCTTCAGGCGTGACATAGACACGGCAACTTAATGAATATATTTCGCGTTCTTCAGGCCATAAGTCTTCACTGTCTACACGGAAGTGTGGTGAACCAAGAAACTTCAATCGGGTCGCGTCGTCATCTGCCACTTTAACCATTTCAATAGAAGCCGAAAGGTTTTCCTCCTGTAACGCGATTTGAAGATTTTTCAAACCAGTCTCCCAGGATGGACAACCATCGAAATAAAGAAGTTGGATTTTCATATCATCTCACTTTGCGCTGAACTTCGGCTTGAACCCGCGTAGACGGTTGGCATTGCCAACTACAGTGACGGATGAGAATGCCATCGCTGCGCCGGCGATCATCGGGCTAAGCAGGATTCCGAAGAAGGGGAAGAGCAGGCCCATTGCAATTGGGACGCCGAGTGTATTGTAGATGAACGCGCCGAAGAGGTTTTGATAGATGTTGGTCATCGTGGCACGACTGATTTCAATAGCGGTAACCACACCTTTGAGACTGCCTTTTATGAGCGTGATGTCCGAGGCTTCGATGGCAACATCCGTACCCGTGCCGATGGCAAGACCGACATCCGCCTGTGCCAGGGCAGGCGCGTCATTAATGCCATCGCCGACCATTGCGACCTTCTTGTTCTCTGCCTGCAACAGATGAACGTTATTAGCTTTGTCTTCAGGTAACACTTCCGCCAGTACTCGGGTAATCCCGACCTTACGTGCAATCGCTTCGGCGGTGCGGAGGTTGTCGCCAGTGATCATCACGACTTCAATGCCCAAACCTTGCAGGGCTTTGATGGCTTCTGCAGAGTCTTCCTTGACCGTGTCCGCCACCGCGATGATGCCAGCGGCCTTGCCGCCAATCGCGATAAACATCGGAGTTTTGCCGTCGTCGGCGAGGGATTTGGACTTTTCCTCCAATTCACCCAGCACAACGTTCTCACGGTTCATCAATTTAAGATTGCCTATCAGGATGTTTCGTCCTTCAACCTTTGCAGAAACGCCGTGCCCGGGAATGGCTTCAAAATCCTGCACATCGGTCAATGCCAGTTTCTGCACCTGCGCGCCGTCCACGATGGCTTGCGCCAATGGATGTTCGCTGACCTTCTCAACCGAGGCTGTCAAACGTAAGAGTTCTTCCATCTTCCATTGTCCACGGTCTGCGATCACAGTATCCGTCAACTCAGGCTTGCCTTTCGTAATCGTTCCCGTCTTATCCAAAACCACGATTTGAATCGCACGAGCAGTTTGAAGCGCTTCCCCCGAGCGGATGAGAATGCCATGCTCCGCGCCTTTGCCGATGCCGACCATCAAGCTCATCGGTGTGGCGAGTCCCAGCGCACATGGGCAGGCGATAATAAGTACCGTGACACTGGTGACGAGCGCATACACAAGCTGGGGTTGTGGACCAATCACGAACCAAATGACAAACGTCCACACTGCCAGGATCATTACAATTGGAACAAAGTAGCCCGAGACGGTATCTACCAGCCGCGCAATTGGCGCTTTGGAATTCTGTGCATCCTGAACCATCTTAACGATCTGCGCCAGTGCGGTGTCCTTGCCGACTTTGGTCGTGCGGAACTTGAATGCGCCCGTTTTATTGATCGTTGCGCCTATGACTTCATCGCCAATTTTCTTGGAGGTGGGCAGTGATTCACCTGTCAGCATGGATTCGTCCACGGCGGAACTGCCTTCAACGATGACACCATCCACCGGAACCTTCTCTCCAGGGCGGACTTGAATCACGTCACCGACCAATACTTCTTCAACAGGCAGATCCATTTCATTGCCATCGCGGATTACACGTGCTGTTTTCGCTTGCAGCCCCAGTAACTTTTTAATGGCAGCGCTGGATTGTCCTTTGGCGCGGAGTTCGAGCGCCTGCCCCAAAACCACAAGCGCAATCACCACTGCCACCACATCGTAAAAAGGTTCGGCTGTCCCTTCAGGGAACACAGATGGAACAGCGATGGCAAAGGTCGAATACAACCACGCCGCACCCGTGCCTAATGCGATCAAGGTGTTCATGTTCGCCGAACGATGTTTAAAGGCTGCCCATGCGCCAGTGAAAAAGTCACTGCCCGACCAGAACATAACTGGCAGGGTCAATAGCGCGGTCACGCCCCATAGCAACCGTAGAGAGTCCATGCTCAAATTCCGAAGAATGGGCACAACCTGGTAATACGCCGTGATCATCACAACAACCGAGATCACAGCCGCGAACCAAAACTTTCTCATCAATTTGCTGTATTCCAGCGCGTGGGCTTCCTCTTGTTTATCAATCGGGGTCTCACTCGTTGCAGGGCGGGGTTTATACCCCCACGTTTCAATGGCATGCTTCAAATCTGCCAGGGTCGTGCTTTGCGGCAGATACTCCACTGTAGCTTCCTGGGTGGCGATATTCACCGAGGCCGTTAAGACTCCCGGTGTCGACTTCAATTCATCTTCAATGAATTTCACACAGGAAGCGCAGCGTAAATTTTCAATTCCGAGACGGGTTTGTAGGCCTTCCAACGTATATCCGGAGGCACGGACAGCGGCTGCCATCCTGGCAATATTGACTTTGAGTGGATCGTAATCGAGGCGCAATAAACCTGCACCGGCATTAACGGTCACCTGGTCCACACCCTCCAGAGAGTTCAAGGCCTTCTCAAGTTCTAGTGCGGGCCGCACAAGCGGCAGATCTGATACAGGAAGTTCAATACGTGCGAGCGACCGTTCCGGGTTGAACCCGGTTGTCGTAGAGGTCATCACATAGCTGTGCGGCTCACGGTCAAATTGCTCCACACAGGATTGAGAACAAAAGTAAAACGTCTGCCCCATATGCTTGCGTTCTGCGGCTGCGCTTTCGGGAGCGATATCCATTCCACAAACAGGATCACGTTGAGTCATAGTTGCCTGCCTTCTAAAAGATAACAATAGTGTACGTCCGTACCACGAGGGCGGCAAGCGGGTTTCAGCCTAATCCCATATAAGCAAAATAGCCTGTTGAATAACAGGCTATTTTGCATAAGTAGGCGGATTTATTATTTCAACGTCGTGCCGCAGTGCGGGCAATTTTGCCAATCAACTTGCAGACCCTTCCCACATGTGGGGCATGGGATTGCGGGTGTGGACCCCACAGCGTTTCGTGCCAGGGAAACGATCCCATATACAATCAGGGCGAGTACACCGATCGGTAGCAGCCACATCAGGAGCATGCCGCCTGCCATCCCGAACCAGCCAAGGGGTGAGTATCCCCAATTGCCCATCATGCCCCCTCTACCCATCATCCCATAGCCATGAAAACCCCAGCCGCCATTTCCCCAGTCGGACATCATGGTTCCACCAAGTAATATCAGGAGTGCCACTATACCGACGCCCCCTACAATGTACCAGTTAACTTTTTTCATCTTAACTTCCTTTCAGATCGTCTTTTTGAATAATCATTTTTAATAACCCGAGAATATCAGGTGAGCGTAAAGAATATGTAAAGGCATAACAAAGAGTGCTTGAAGATTTTTTATTCAGAAGGAATGAGCCACCCGGTTGGGCGGCTCATTTATGAGGAGGAGAATTTTCTAGTGTTGATGGGCTTGCAGATATTTATCGGGGTTCTCATCGAAGGCTTTCTTGCAGCCAAGTGAGCAGAAGTAATAGGTCTGTCCGTTGTATTCGGACTTACCAGCAGCGGTGTTCGGGTCAATGTCCATATGGCAGACGGGGTCATGAACGGTTGTAGTCATCCGGTTGATCTCCTTTCGCTAAAATTGATTTTCACCTACTAAGACTATTTGTACCAGCGCCATTTTACCTGGAGACGATACGCCATCTTGCTTATTATCGGGCATTCATTGTATGCCCGCTCAAGTACCCAAGATAGGCAGGCACGAGGGGAAGTACACACGGCGAAAGAAATGACAGCAACCCTGCAAGGATCGCTGTCAAATAAGTCGGCGCGGCGGCGTAAGCAGCAAAAGACTCTATGTAATAGCCATTCCTGAATGCCCAGATCGCGATCAGGCTCATGGTATTCGTGAGCAGCAGAACGCCAATCGCGATGATGAAAACGCCGCTGGCGATCTTGAAATACTTTTGGTAAAGGCGCATGCGTTTGAGCCAGCCGGTTGCACGTTCCAGACCCAGAGCCATTGCGAGGAATGGAATGCCCAACCCCAGCGAATAACCTGAAGAAAGCCACATCGCCTGCCCCACGGTTTGCTGGCTGAGACCCATCGTCAGGATCGCGCCCAATGTCGCGCCAATGCACGGGCTCCAACCCGCTGCGAAGAAAATGCCCATCAAGGCGGACCCGCCGTATGTCCCGCGTGTACCCGAGTATTGGGCACGCGTGTCGGCATAAAACCAGGGGATGCGGATCACTTCCAGAGTTGCTAATCCAAACGCGATGACGATTACCCCGCCAATCTGTGCGATAACGCTTTTATACGCGCCGAATAATTGACCCAGCGCCGTCACCGAGCCACCCCAGCCGATCACAAAGACCAGCGAGAAGCCGAGGACGAAAAGCAGTGCGTGCAAAAATATTTTCAACCGTTCTGATTGGGAGGGAAAGTGGGGACTGACAGTATCAGTGGTCATGTGTCTTCCTGTTCAATAAGGATATATGACACCATGATACGCAAAACCCCGCTCCTGCATGAGCGCAGGATGGCGGGGAAATCGGCAGGCAAAATGGCTTATGACTTAAGGCGCTTCACAATCGGACTTTCAAAATGGTTCCTTTTCCCAAAGCGGATTCAATCTCAAGCCGCGCTCCAATCAAATCGGCACGTTCGTGAATGCCCAGTAGTCCAAAGTGTCCATTGGGAGCAAATTCTGTGGGGCTGTTCGGAGCAATAAATCCATTGCCGTTATCCGTGACGACCAATGAAATTTCTGAATTTTCAAATCCAATGGTCAGGCCGGCATGGGTTGCCTTGGAATGTTTAACAACATTGTTGAGCGCCTCTTGCGCGATGCGATACAGCGATAGTTCCACTTCACGCGCGAGACGGCGTTCACTTCCCGTTTTTTGAAAGTCCACAACCAGTTGATTGTTCTGCATGATTTCCCGCGCCAGCATTTCCAGCGCGGTGACAAGACCCAGGTCTTCAAGATAAATGGGACGCAACGCCCGCGTCAGGCGGCGCAAATTCTCAATCGTCTGTTCGGCAAGAGTCTCCAATTCCTTGAGCGATTGCCTCCCGTTCTGGTCTTTGATCAGTTTTTGCGCGAGTTGTACCCGCTGTTTCAGTGCAATCACAGCCTGAATGGTATCGTCATGCAGCTCGCGCGCCAGGCGCATGCGTTCCTCTTCCTGTGCAGATGTGATCGCGCCGATGTAATCATGCAATCCCTCCTGCGCAGCCTGTACCCTGCGGGACATCTCAACCAGTTCCATTTGCAAATGCTGCACCTCGGAGATCCCACCCACAGATTCCTGAATGGCTTCAAAATCCCCCCAAGCCAGTGCAGCAGCCTTGGCTTCCAGTTTCTGCAAGGGTTGCACGATCTGTCTGGCACCGAACCAAAGCGCAATTAGGGCGAGGACAAAAGCAGGGACGAGTACAAGCGGCGCCAATTGAGTAAGTTGTAGCGAAGGACTCACCACCATTTCCCACTCTTCCTCGGTGACCAATGCCCAGCCTGTCAGTTCAATGGGACTGTAGGCAACCACATGTTCGGTACCGCCCTTCCTGACATAAAGCACGCCGTTCTCCCCTGCCAATGCCTCCGCTACACCGGGATGATGCGGGTCGAGACTGTCCTCAGCAAGCGCCCCGCTCACATACAGGGGCTGACGTGAACCGTCCAGCAGAAAAATGGTGACATGGCTTCCCTCTGGATAAGTAGGAGAAAGGGTTTCAACTGCCAACGTTTCCGGTGAAAACGCGCCAGCCACAACCACATCACGGGCAGGGGCAGGGACATGAACGGAGATGATCACAAGCAAACGCCCCGAGACAGGGTCAGGGATCGGGGAGGAGAAAACAGGTTCGGGATCCGATGAAGAAGCGAGAGAGAGGGTTTGTCTATTTTGAGACACCCATCTCCAAAACTCATCGTTGTCATTATTGGCGATCAACTTTCCGTTTGAGTCGATAAAAGCAATACCCCCATTGAAGTCATCGGCGAGGTCATTGGTCGTGGCAAGGATGTCATCAAAGGTCAGGTGACTGGAAGAAAGGACAGCCATGCTGGTAATGGTCGCCACGCGATGATGCAGTTCGGATTGCAAGGCGGCAGCGGAGGATTGGACCGCGCGTTCATCGCGTTCACCCACCAGGGCGCGCATGTCCTGTTGATGCATGTTGACACCACCGAATGCGATCAACAATAACAACAAAGTGAGCGGCAGGATGGTGAACGCAAAGAGCTGCGTGAGTCCGCGCCAACCGGGCAGGAAATATTTCATTCGTCGGAAACGTTTCCTGTGCTCTGTGAGATCAGCCCAAGCGAGACCGCCCGCATCACGGCTTCGGTGCGGCTGTTCGATTGGAGTTTGGCAAAGATGTGTGCCAGATGTCCCTGTACAGTGCGGTCGCTGATGCTGAGCTGTATACCAATGGCTTTATTGGTATACCCTTTTGCCGCCAGCCGCAGCACGTCCAATTCGCGGTCTGTCAGCGGTTCGATTAATTTTTTCTCGGGTCCCTTGAAAATATTGGACATTAACTTTTGTGTGATGGATGGATCCAGTGCGGATTTGCCTTCATTGACGTCGCGAACCGCCTGGATGAGATCGTCCGCCTGCCCGGTCTTGAGCACATATCCATTTGCGCCTGCCTGCAGAACAGCCATCACGTATGGATCGTCATTGTAAGCAGTCAGGATCAAGACACCCACTTCCGGCAAATGGGCGCGCACCCAACGGGTCACCTCAATGCCGCTGGCTTTGGGCATTTGGATATCAAGCACGGCTACATCCGGCTTGTGTTTTTGGATGAGTGCTTGCGCCTCTTCCCCGTCCCCCGCCTCGGCGACCACTTGGATATCTTTTGCACTCTCAAGCAGTTGCCTGATCCCCGCGCGGACGATGTGATGGTCATCCGCCAGAAGAACGCGGATCTTGTCCTTTGATTTGATCGATGATTTTGCCATAGTCGTATTTTTCCAGTTCCTGATTCAGAGCTTGGGTCTGCACCATATAAGGGAATGCCAGCCAAACGATGCCCAGACCCGCCAACAGTCCGGTAACGAAGCGCATCAGCGAGTTGAACGATCCCAGCGCATCGCCTGCATAAAAGGTCGCAGGCAGGGAATCATTCGTCAACATCGCCAGCCATTGGTTATCGTCACGAAAGCCCTGCCCGATGCCAGCCAGATCGCTGAGCATATGCGTGCTTCCATCCATTATAAGGGGCAGCAGCAGCAAAACAAATCCCAGCCAGCCCAGGGTTTTGACCCGACGGCGGAATGGATACCAAAGCACCGCAAAGAACCAGACACTGGTATAGAACGAAATCATGCGGTCTGACCATGCCACCTTCCAGCCCATCGTTTCATTGCCGATGAACCGGCGCAGGATCATGGGGTTGGTTTTATCATGCCATGCGGCTTGAACCTCTGCCAGGGAGTACATGGTCTTATCCCCGAAGAAAAAGAAGGAACGTTCGGGCAGTTGATGACAAAAGAAGGAATAAATAAAGTAGATCGCGTTGCCCGCGCCTGTCCATTCTAATTGCATGAAGACTGGCGCGAGAAAAGGAACGAACACCCACAAGCCATATATGACCAGAAAAGTAACAAACCAGTGATCTCCCAACCAATGGAAGATTGATCGATTTTTGTGCAAGCGGGTGTTCGTTCTCATTATGGACCTGTCTTTCCTTTATGGGGCGTGCTTTCGGGTTGCCTACTGTATCTTAATATCGATATCTTCCTTGTAGTCCAAGCCATCTTTGCGGACGTAGACCGTTAACTTCCAGTTGCCGGTCATACTGAAGCCGGCTTTGATGGAATACTTCCCGCCGCCCTGTTCCGTGGCGAGTCCGCTCATGCCCATGCCGGTCATGTCGGTGTGGTCTACGGAGACATCCACAGTCGCGCCTTCGATGGGGCTTCCATTTGCATCGGTGATGGTGAAGATCAGTTCGACATCGCCCATCATCGCGGGGCTGGGGCTGGTTTCCACCTGGATATTCACCGGCTTCTCTTCTGCCGCGCCATCAGCGGCGGGAGTTGCCCCGCCTCCACAGGCTGCCAGCAGAACCGATGCCAAAACGAACATACTGATAAAGAACAACTTGCGCATTTTCAACTCTCTCCTTGAATTTTGGTTTAGTCAACGACGTTGATCATCAACATCAAGCCGCCCGGCTCGACGTTATCGTTGGTCGTGTGGTGCAGGATGTGACAGTGCAGCATCCACTGACCCGTTTCCGTGGCGACGAACTCGATGTCATAGCGTTCGCCCGGCGCGACACTGACCGTGTCCTTGGTCAATTGCGCCGCCTCAGGAACGGGATGCCCATCGGTCGCCACGATCTTGAAGGGCATACCATGCAGGTGCATCGGGTGGATGAACTGACCGATGGCGATCAAACGCAGCCGGACAAGATCGCCCTTCTTGACTGTGATCGTCTCGGTGGCGGGGAAAGATTTGCCGTTGATCGTGAAGTAATTCGGTTCCATCCCGCTCATGGGCATGGCGGCATAGGTCGTGCCGTCTGTCATGCGCCATTCCGAGATCATCAGGGTTTTATCCACAGCTGGTGGATTGGCAACAGATTCTTTCGGATCAATAATGAATGGCGCATAAAGCCCGGCGCCCACCTGTACATCACCTTCATAATGGGAGTGATACATAAAGGTTCCTGCCGGCTTGGCAGTGAATTCATAGGTAAACGTCTCACCCGGCTGGATCGGGTCCTGGGTAACGCCTGGAACGCCATCCATTGCATTGGGAACCTCAACCCCGTGCCAGTGAATGGTGGTGGGGTCGGGTAATTCGTTCCTGACAATGATCCTGACCTGGTCGCCTTTGGTCACACGGATCATTGGTCCGGGCACGGTCCCGTTGTAGGTGAATGCAGTCACGGTCACCCCCTCCAGAATCTCCCATTGGACAGCTTTGGTCGTTAGTTCAAAGACCTTGACGCCATCTTCCAGGCGGTGTTCCAGGGGCTGTCCGCCTTCCGTTTCGGTGGCCGGCTGGACGTTTGGCGCGGTGATTGGCTCCATCATATGAGCCGCCTCAGGGTTGTCCATCATCATGCTGCCGGGGGTGGGCGTCCCATCCGCCATGCCTGAATTGTCATTATTCATTGGCATGTTGCCGTCGGAAGTTGTCACAGGCGCACAAGCCGACAATATCAAAGCCAGACTCGTTATAGTAAAAAGAAATATTTTCCTCATCATGGTTCCTCTGCAAAGTTGGAATAGTGCTTGAATATAAGGGTTTCCCCTTGATCAATCCAGCGCAATTTGACGCGGGAATACATAGGCAATATTGCCTATGTGAATGTCAGACAGATGCCGCCGCCCTGATGTCCAATGCCTCTCTGATGGAGGCAACCAGTTTTCTGTCTGCCCGTTGGGATGGGTCATCCGCAATGGAGAAGCGCGTTTGCCCGTCACTTCCATGCAGGATCAAGGTGGCAGGTTCAGCGGTCTCCCCATAGACCATCAGAACGACCATCTGGCAGTCACAATCTGCTGTGCCGTGATTTGGGCATGGACAATCCTGCTGGATATGTCTCGCAGTGTGCAGATCAAAAGTTTGCAAAGCCCGCAAACCGGCTTGCGATAATTTTTTCTTCGTCGTCTGCAAAGCCATATCGCAGGGTAAGTCAACAATTAGGAAGGAAAGTGTGGTCATGGAATGCCTCTATCATTGGATGCTCTCCATTGTAGGTAGGTTCCCATTTGGATTGGAGAGCCGCGTGGCGTATTTGTTGATAGGCAGAATCGCCTATCTTAATTCCCTTAGGATTATTCTTCCGTCTCCTTGATATATTGCTTGGGCATCCGTTCGAATAATATTTTGCAAGCCTCGGAATAGAAATAATAGGTCTTGCCCCGATGAACCACTTTGTATGGTGGTTGTTCCGGGTCCACCTTCATTTCGCACACCGGGTCGGTCTCGAATGCCCGACCTGCAGGGGTGAACTTCGTCATGGTGAAACTGTTCATGAATGCATCTCCTGTGAT
>JAUXWL010000355.1 GCA_030680155.1 Anaerolineales bacterium | reverse complement strand
CTTGACAGTCACAGAAGCACTATGATATAAACCGCGCAATTAAATATTCGCTCTTATCCAGAGAGACCGAGGGAACGGCCCTTTGACGTCTCGGCAACCGCTCAATCAGTAATCAGTGAGCAGTAAACAGTGCTTAGTCACTGGATACTGAAAACTGATGACTGATAACTGAGAATGGTGCCAACTCCGACAGTGAATGACAATGTCATTCAAGCACTGGAAGATGAGAGGATGGTATCGTATGTACCTCTTCTTGTACTTTCAGGAGAGGTTATTTTTTTGCCCTCACCCCAACCCTCTCCCAGAGGGAGAGGGCGCAAATAATTCTCCTGACGGGCGGATACATCATATTCAAGAGGAGACTCACATGGTAACTGCTGCACAAGAACGACAATTCGGTTTTTCAACCCGTCAACTGCATTCGGGCTATGACCCCGAAGCGACGACGGGCAGCCGCGCCGCGCCGATCTATCAGACCACTGCCTATGACCTGCAAAGCACGGAACGCGCCGCGCGTTTGTTCGCGCTGCAAGAAGCCGGGAATATTTACACGCGCATCGGCAACCCGACATCGAACATCGTTGAAAAGAGAATCGCGGATCTCGAAGGCGGCATCGCCGCATTGGAAGTGAGCTCGGGGCACGCCGCACAAACAACTGCCATTCTCGCGATCTGTGAAGCGGGTGACCATATCATTTCATCGTCCACGTTGTATGGCGGGACGGTGAGCCAGTTCAAATACACTTTTCCGCGTTTGGGAATCAGTGTGACATTGGTCGACCCATCGAACCCTGAAAATTTCCGCAAGGCGATTCAGCCGAATACAAAATTGCTGTATGGCGAGACCATCGCCAACCCGTTCGGGAATATCTTCCCGCTGGAAGAAGTGGCAAAAATCGCGGAAGAGTTCGGCATCCCGTTGATGATCGACAATACGGCAGCCACGCCGTATCTGTGCCGTCCGTTCGAATGGGGCGCGCATATCATCACGCACTCCACCTCGAAATACATCGGCGGACATGGTACGTCGCTCGGCGGCGTGATCGTGGATAGCGGCATGTTCAAATGGGCTGGCAGCGAACGTCATAAAAATTTCAACACACCTGACCCTTCGTATCATGATGTTGTTTACGCGGAAGACTTTGGCCCACTAGCGTTTATCTCGAGGGCCCGCGCTGGAATTCTGCGGGATCTCGGAACAAGCCAGTCGCCGTTCAATTCATGGCTGTTCATTCAGGGACTTGAAACCCTGTCCCTGCGCATGGATCGTCACGTGCAGAACGCGCAAGTTGTGGCGGAGTTTTTATCCGACCATCCGAATGTCACTTGGGTCAAGTACGCAGGCTTGCCGGGTCATCCCGATTACGAACGCGCAAAAAAATACACACCCAAAGGACCCAGCGCCGTGATCGGCTTCGGCGTCAATGGCGGGCGTGAGGCAGGCGCAAAATTCATTGACAGCCTGAAACTGTTCAGCCACGTTGCCAACTTCGGCGACGCCAAGTCGCTTGCCATTCATCCTGCCAGCACCACCCATTCGCAGCTTTCGGATGAAGAACAGAAAGCCGCAGGCGTCAGCCCCGATTTCATCCGCCTGTCGATCGGTCTTGAAGATATCGAAGATATTCTTTGGGATATCGACCAGGCGCTTCAGTAGAAAGGATGAAGGATGTATTATGAGGGATAAAGGAGTGAATGAAAATTCATCATTCCGCCTTCATAATTCATCCTTGCTCTTCCCATGCCCGTAAAAATTCCAAACACCCTGCCTGCCCGAGCAACGCTCGAACGCGAGAACATCTTCATCATGGATGAAGACCGCGCCGCGCATCAAGACATCCGTGCTTTGCGGGTTGCGATCCTGAATCTCATGCCGACGAAGATCGCCACCGAAACCCAACTTCTGCGCCTGCTATCCAATACTGCCTTGCAGGTTGAAGTCACGCTGTTGCACACCGCCACGCATCAAGCCAAAAACACGGATGCCGATCATCTGCTCACCCATTACCTCGCCTTCGACGATGTGAGGCATGAAAAATTTGACGGACTGATCGTCACCGGCGCGCCTGTCGAGCAGATGCCGTTCGATCAAGTCGATTACTGGAATGAACTCACTCAAATCTTTGACTGGGCTGAAACCAACGTTGAATCCACATTTAATATTTGCTGGGGCGCTCAAGCGGGACTCTATCACCGCTACGGCATCCCCAAATATGACCTACCCCGCAAGATGTTCGGCGTCTTCGAGCACCGCCTCTTGAATCGGACCTCAAGCCTGCTGCGCGGATACGACGACATTTTCCTCGCTCCACACTCCCGCCATACCGAGATCCGCCGCGTGGATATTGAGCAGGTGGACGAACTGCAAATCCTGGCCGAGTCGGATGATGCGGGCGTGTACATCGTTGGCACAAAAGACGGACGTCACATCTTTGTAACGGGTCACTCGGAATATGATCCGCTCACGCTCAAAGGCGAATATGACCGTGACATAGACAAGGGACTGCCCGTCAATGTGCCGATAAATTACTATCCGCAAGACGACCCCAGCCGCGAACCGACTGTCCGCTGGCGGGGACATGCCAACCTGTTGTATTCCAATTGGTTGAATTATTATGTCTATCAAGTCACGCCGTATGACGTGAACAAGATTCCACAATAGAGGAAATTACTTGGCAAAAATTCGCCTGCGCCCCGTACTTGAAACAGATATACCCATCCTCTTCCAACAGCAGCTTGACACTGAAGCCGCTGCCATGTCTGCGTACCCATCCAAAGACAGGGGCGAGTTCATGCGGCATTGGGAAGGAATTCTGAAAAACAAAAATGTGACCGCACGCGCCATCATCTACAAAGAGAAGATGGCAGGTCACATCCTTTGCTGGAAAGAAGGGAAGTATGAACAGAGAGTGGGCTACTGGATCGGCAGGGAATTCTGGAGCAGAGGCATCGCAAGTGCGGCAGTGGCGGAACTTTTAGCGCAGGTCAAAATCCGCCCGTTGGTTGCGGAAGTGGCAAACCATAATATTGCATCCAAACGCGTTTTGGAGAAGAACGGGTTCGAGCTATTGGACGAAGGAACAAAGATCTCAATTTTCAAACTTAAGTGACGATAGATCATCCTCGTAGTTATTCTGCAAATTTTCAAGCAGGGTTGTGGCACGCCCAAGGCTCAAGCCGAGTTTGGCAGGGTCGTTTGGAATCGACTCGATATGCTTGTACTTCGCCAGCGCCGTCGCTGTAGACTTCCCGTGAAGCGGTCAAGGCAAGATCGGTACTCAACTCACCGCGTTCTTCACGAGCGCGCTGATCTTTGCCTCTTCGGCAGTTCTGTATTGTCAAATCGAAAAACTCCGCCTTTAAAACGGGAAAAATTTTCGTCAGCCTTTGAAACGCGGATACGAACCCAGCACGCGCAAGGTCAACGCGTATTCCCCCAGATGGTCGAGCGCGCGTTTTGAAACTTCGTCGTGCAACGAGCCGATGAAATCAATATAAAAAAGATACTCCCACGGCTTGCCCTGCAACGGACGCGATTCGATCTTCGTCAGGTCAATATCGCGCAATGCAAAAACGGACATTGCTTTGAACAACGAACCGGGCTGATTTTTCAACGTGAACACAATGGAAGTCTTCGCCTCACTCTTCGGGACAACTGATTCTCGTCCGACAGCCAGAAAACGCGTATAGTTTTCCGCGTTATCTTCGATCCCTTCCTCCAGAATTTGCATTCCGTACAACTCTGCTGCCCGCTTCGACGCAATGGCCGCCACATCCCGCGCGCCTGACTCTTTGAGCATCTTCACACTCCCCGCTGTGTCATAGACTTGTTCCGCTTTAATGCCATGCGAACGCAAATAGCCCGCACACTGTCCCAGCGCCTGCGGATGGCTGATGGCTTTCTTGATAGCTTCTTTTTTAACATCAGGGTTCGCGATCAGACAATGCCGCACACGCAGAAGATACTCCCCCACAATATGCAAGTCATGCCGTAAAAGCAAATCATAATTCTGGTGAATACTTCCCGCCAGCGAATTTTCAATGGGAGCCAGGGCCGCGTCGCTTTTGCCCGACGCAACCGAATCAAACATCACATCGAATGATTCACACGGCAGAGTTTCCACGTCTCCAAAATAATCGAAGACAGCCTGCTCGCTGTACGCGCCGGGTTCGCCCTGGAAGGATACTTTCATGACAACTCCATCTCTGCATCAACATTGGGCGAGAGTACCCCGCCACTGTTTACTGATCACTGTTTACTCTGTTTACTGGCTGTCTCTCCGCCCACGCCACAATCTTCCTGAAGCCTGCTTCCACATCTTCATCGGAGGCGGCAATCGTCATGCGGATGAAGCCTTCGCCCTGCTCGCCAAATGCCGAGCCGGGGACGAGTCCCACGCCTGCTTCATCCAAAATCCGTTCGCACATGTCCACTGATGACATGTTCAATGCTCGTAGATCAAGGAAAAAATAGAATGCGCCCTGCGGGGGAATCACTTTCACTTTATCACTTTCCAACTCTCTGGCTATACGCAAAACTAAATTGCGGCGGCGGGAATAGGCGGCGCGCATCTCTGCGGTGGCATTTTGAATGGAAGGGTCGGTCAATGCAAAGGCGGCGGCTTTTTGAATGAAGGGAGCCACACAGGTAATCGAGTTTTGCCCCGCCTTCAAGGCATTTTCAATCACGCGCTGGGGCGCGGCAAGAAACCCCACCCGCCAGCCGGTCATCGCATAGGATTTGGAGAGGCTGTTGACAAGAATGGTCCTCTCCTTTGCGCCTTCGATTGCACCTGCGGAGGCCGGCTGCTCTTCATAATACAGGCTGCCATAGACTTCGTCAGAAACGATCCACAAATTATGTTTGGCGGCGAAGTCTTGCAAGTTTTGCAGGTACTCACGCGAGGGAAATGCGCCCGTCGGGTTGGAGGGATAGTTCAAGACGATGACGCGGGTTTTGGGAGTCAATGCTTGCAGCCATGAGTCAAAAAATGGGATGAACCCGTTTTCGGCGGGGGCAGGGACGCGAATCACATTTCCGCGCAGCATGACCGCCATGTTGGAATGCGTCGCCCAGGAGGGGTCGGGAATCAGAACGTCATCGCCTGGCGAGAGGATGGATTGCATGGCGAGGTAGTAAGCGTGAATGCCGCCATGCGTGATGAGGATTTCGGTGTCGGGGTTGTAGGAGATGCCTTCGTCACGACTCAGCTTTTTTGCAACAGCAATTCTGAGATCCGGGAAACCGCGTGAGGGACCGTAATGAGTCAGCCCGGATTGCATGGCGCTGAGCGCTGCATCCACCACGGCGGACGGAGTGCCAAAATCGGGATCACCGACCTGCAAGCCGATGATGTTTTTCCCGCTGGCCTTGAGCGCGAGAATGCGGTCTGCCATGGCAACGGTGGCGGATTGACGAATGAGTTCGAATTGTGTGTTGAGATTTAACATGGGCGCGAGTGTATCAAAGAAATAAAAATCCCGTCAATTGATTTGACGGGATTGGTTTGGTGAGTCCACTGCAAAAACCAATTAAACACGAAGGTCACTAACATTACAGCGCAAAGTCAGGCTGAAAGCCGCCGCCGTTCGCTGCGCGAAGACGCAGTACCCATTCTGGGCATACATACCCATATCTGGGCATACATACCCGGCGGCATGTTGCTGGAAAACGCCTGCGCCGGGGAAAGTGCCCAGAATGGGTACGGCGCAGGGAGCAACCTTGCGCTGTAATACTAAGGAACACCAAGTAAGAGCCTTTCATTTATAAACCTTCGTGTCCTCGCGCCCTGCGGGTTGTGTTTGAAGACCTTTTTGCAGTGGGATCACGAATTTGCTCCGGAGTGCGGACTTCAGTCCGCTTTACCCCTGCAAAATTGCAGACTAAAGTCTGCATTCCGCTCAATCTGTCATTTACTGAAATTCCGCTGTGTTCCGTGGGCTGGCTTTTATTTTGAAACCAAACCTACTTCTCTTCCTCCCAACCCTGCTCTTCCACCGACATAAAAATATCCGTGGCTGAGATCAGCCCGATCAGGGTTCCATTTTCATCGGCAATCGGCAGGTGATGGAACTTGTGCTCCTGCATCAACCTGGAACATTCCATCAACGTCCAATCGGCGCGTCCGGTGATGATAGGACCCGACATGATCTCACGCACCGTCGTCTCGGCGGGGTTGCGTCCCTCCGCGACGATCTTGTCGCGGATATCGGTGGTGGTAATAATTCCGTATGAGTTGTCTTTCACGCTGATTTTCACAACCACGCTGTGTATCTTTCGGCGGCGCATCAACGTCATGGCATAGGAAACGCTGGAATCGGGGTCAACGACAACAACAGGGCTGGACATCCAATCACGGACAAGGTGTGGCATGGGATTCTCCTTTGGTTAATACATGGGCGCAACAATGCTGCGCCCCTACAATTTTTATTTCACCAATAATTTTACATCAGCCAACTGCACAACAAAACCATCTTCACGCACCAGCGCGGGATATTGCGCGGCGTTGATCTGTTCGAGAGTCAGTCCCGTCGGCGTGGGAACTGTTGGTTCAACGGGAACAGGTATCGGGGAGGACGAAGCGGTTGGGTATCCACACGCCAATGCTGTCAGGGTCAAAATCAAGAATAGTTTTAAGGGATGATTGAGAACCACGTCTGACCTCCATCGGTGGTTTTATAAAGGGTGCGTTTGCCGGTTGCACTGGTGGTAATAACCCAGCCCGTGGATGAATTGACGAAGCTCATATCGGTTATGGCCTCGCCAAACTTGACATTGGGATCGACGACCTCAAAGGTCTGCCCCGCATCTTTCGTGACGTAAAACTGGTTGCCGGAATAAAAGACAATTTCCTGCGCTGACGGAGTTTCGAGCCAGCTCGCTCGCGGGAGGATTTCGGGCAGGGGCTGCCAGGTATTGCCGCCATCGTCCGTTAAGAATATGAGCGTCTTCGGGCTTTGTGAAGTCATTCGCAAAACCAGAAAACCTTGTAAATCGGAAACAAAGTGAAGTTTCTCGACGGCGAGTTCACTGGCCGCCGCCTCCTCCGGCAGGATGAGGTTGATGTTGAACCAGGTCTTGCCAGCATCGTCGGTGCGAAAAAGATAAACGGAACCCGGAGCGTACACCACGCCGCCCACCCATGCAATTTCCATATCAAGCGGAGCAATCAAAAATTTTAGACCACCCAGCGGAAGAGTCTCGCCAGCATCTTCAAGGTTGGGATCGTTGGTGTAAACACGGCTCCAGGTTTTTCCGCCGTTCTTCGTTTGAAAGACAGAAACCGCCATCGAGCCTGCGCCTACCCCGAGGTCGGCGAGGATCCAGCCGTTATCGGCGTCCACGAATTCCATATCGCCTGCGCTGAACGGGGTTTCGACAGATTCCCATGTGATGCCGCCATCGGAGGTGTAATGAAGCGTGCCGCCGTTGGGATAGTTATTCGGGTCAACAACTTGAATCCAGGCATGGGATATATCGAAGAATTCAGGAAAGACAGAGTAGCCTGCTTCGGTCAACCCGGGCGGAGTGACGTTGTACCAGGTCACGCCGCCGTCGTTGGTGCGGATGATGAATTTCTCAGTCACTGCCCAGCCGTAGACTTCGTCCTGCATTTCGATATTGATGATGGAGGGCGCATCGATCAATGGCGCGTCAATCTCATTGGGCAGAAGCGTATCCTCTGGTGGAGTTGCAGACTGTGGGGCAATTTGCACTTCTTCCACGGTTGGGGTGGCGGCGGGTTGAGACTCGCTGACCTCCATTGGGGGTTCGGTCTGTGCTTGCGGCGCAGCACAGGCAGCCAGCAAAGATAGAAGCAAGAGGAATGGGATAATTCGTTTCATGGTTTTCCTAATAAATGGAAGGTTTGAACGTTGAAAAGTTAACACGGCAACCTTCAAACATCTCAACCTGCAAACTCGATGATTGTCGCTTCACCCTGCCCCACCCCTACACAGAGAGTCGCTACACCGTATTTGACGTTGCCGCGATTCTTCATTTCATGCACGAGCGTCGTCATCAGGCGCGCGCCCGAACAGCCGAGCGGATGTCCGATGGCGATGGCGCCGCCGTTGACGTTGACGATTTCAGGATCGAGTTCCAAATCTTCCATCACCGCCAGGGATTGCACGGCAAAGGCTTCGTTGATCTCGATCAAGCCGATGTCCTTCATCTTCAAACCAGCGCGCTCCAATGCTTTGCGCGTGGCGGGGATGGGGCCGTAGCCCATCACACGCGGCGGCACGCCTGCCGAAGCGGAGGTCACAATGCGGGCCAATGGTCTGAGATTCAACGACCTGGCTTTTTCTTCGCTCATCATCAACAACGCCGATGCGCCATCATTTAATCCAGATGAATTTCCAGCCGTTACAGTTCCCCCATCCTTCTTAAAGGCCGGCCTTAGTTTGGCCAGGTTTTCCATGGTTGTGTCGCGGCGCGGACGTTCGTCGGTGTCCACGAGCTTTGGATCACCCTTTTTCTGTGGGATGGAAACAGGCACAATCTCCTGCTTGAAGCGTCCTGAGTCAATGGCAGCAATGGCGCGTTGGTGGCTTCGCACTGTAAATTCATCCTGCTTTTCGCGCGTGATGTGTGGACGTTCCGCAGCGATATTCTCGGCGGTTTCGCCCATTGAATCGGTGCCGTACATTTCCTTCATTTTTGGATTCGGATAGCGCCAACCGAGCGCGGTGTCATACGCAGTTAAATTTCCGAAGGAAAAACCCGCCTCAGCCTTCGGGAGGGAATAGGGTGCGCGGCTCATAGATTCGACTCCGCCGGCAATGTAGACATCGCCCTCGCCCGCTTTGATGGCGCGCGCCGCCATGTTGATGGCGTTCAAGCCCGAAGCGCACAGTCGATTCACGGTGACGCCGCCCACTTCCACGGGCAGGCCAGCCAGCAGAGAAGCCATACGCGCCACGTTGCGATTGTCCTCACCTGCCTGGTTGGCACATCCCATAAAGACTTCTTCGATCAGCGCGGGATCGACCCGATTGCGTTCGAGGATGGTTTTGATGACATACGCCGCCATATCGTCGGGGCGCATGGATGAGAGAACGCCGCCCAAAGCTCCAATTGGGGTGCGAATGGCATCGATAATGACTGGGTTTTTCATCGGTTTTAATTCTCCAAAAATTTATTTCACGGCCTTATTTCACGCATCCGCGCGGAAAGTTCCCGCATAACGGATTCATATTCCGCCAGAGATGCGAGGTTGTCCATTTCATAGGGGTCGTTGACGAGATCATACAGTTCGCGCTCGCCGTTCTCATATTCGATATATTTCCATTCGCGCGTGAGGAAGCCAACATAAGGCGGCACAAAAGATGCCCGACTGCGGTCTTCGCCATCGTCCTGATATTGCTCGATCAAAAATCCATCGCGCCAACCTGTCAGCGGGGAGTCTAGCGCGGGAAGGAAACTGAGCCCATCCACGTCGCTGGGACTTGAACCGCCGACCAGGTCCATTACAGTGGGGGCAATGTCAATATTGAGAATCAGGCTCGGGTCCACGCGTGAGGCGGGAATTTTGTCAGGGTATGAGATCACAAACGGAATACGGACACATTCTTCGTAGGGACAGGCTTTTCCGATCAAACCGTGGTCGCCAAGTGCATATCCATTATCAGACATAAAAATGATCAGCGTGTTATCGCGGATGCCTTCCTCTTCGAGAAGGGCTACGATTTCTCCAACGGAATCATCCACGCCTGCGAGGGTGCGCAACATACGCTGGTGGACTTTCTCAACATAGTCCTTATCGGGCTGCTCGCCTGTTTGCATCCATTCAGGCTTATCAGACAGATCTTCTTCATAATAATTGGGCGGAGCGTAACGGGAGAAATTCTCGTCGTACTGCTTGAACAAATCCTTGTGGCGCTCGGCGGAGAGATACGGCTGGTGTGGAGCATAAAAATTAACCATCAGGAAGAAGGGTTTATCCCGGTTGGTGCGGATGAAATCGACTGCCTTGTCACAGATGACAGCTGTACTGTGATCTTCCTGTTCGAACCCATACTGGACGATTTTCCCGTTTTCGTTCATCGAATAACCAAAGAAAAAATCCTTGACAGGGTCTTTTTTCACGAAGGCGTGGAAATCATCCCAGCCCGGAGGGACATATCCTTCCGGGAGCGCGTCGTAGTCGTTCAGGTACTTGCCAATCAGTCCATTGTGATAGCCCGCCTCTTCCAACCAAACCGCCAGTGTGGATACATCCTCGAACACGGTGGCCCCGCCGATGGGAACACGGTTGGTCCTCACGCCATGGTTATGCACATATTGACCTGTCAGAATACTGGCACGGCTGGGACAGCACAACGGCGTGGTGACATAAGCATTTTCAAACGTGATGCCATTCTGCACCAGTTCCTCTTGTACAAATGGCATTTGTTCCATGGTATGAACAGGCTGGTCATCGGTCATGATGACAATGATGTTTGGGCGATCCGTTTGGGCAGGGGGACGGTTATCGAAAGGTGAAACACATCCTGCCAGGATGGGCAACAAAAACAGAAACAGCATCAAATGGTTGAATCTTAATTTCATGGGTTTTCCTTTTTTCGATTCTACCACCCATAAATCACCCCATATACACTTGACTTCAATTCACGTTCTCCCCATATTTTTTGGACGATTCGCCTCACAAAAGCAATGATATTTGTATGCTCCCGTATGTGACGCATGGCACTACTCTCCCATGACATAAAACGACATAATCAGGATGGCGGGCTATTCCGCTAAATAATGTCAAACTTCTCTTCATACGTGTAGGACACATTCTCTACTGTGTCCGTCGGCGTTAGAGAACGCCTTCTACGCGAAGAATATAAAAGGAGATCCGATGGCTGCAAAAGGCTGGATCGAAGTCAGCGATACCTACTGCAAAGGATGTGAACTTTGCCTCAACGCCTGTCCGCAAGGCGTGATGGAATTGAATATGGAACGCCTCACCCCGAAAGGCTACCACCCCGCGCACACGTTCAAAGACGGCTGCACGGGGTGTGCTATTTGTGCCGTGGTCTGCCCGGATGCGGCGATCACGGTCTATCGTGAAATTACCAAAGCCGCCCCCGTCGCGGCATGATACCCTCACCCCAACCCCTCTCCCATAAAGGGAGAGGGGCAAGGAGAAATAAATGCCAAAAGAATTATGGAAAGGCAACGAAGCCATTGCAGAAGCCGCCGTCCGTGCGGGGTTGGAGGCGTACTTCGGCTACCCCATCACCCCGCAGACGGAAATCCTGGAATATCTCTCGCGCCGTATGCCCGAACTGGGACGTGTCTTCGTACAGGCTGAGTCCGAACTGGGCGCGATTAATATGGTCTATGGCGCGGCATGTACGGGCGTGCGCGTAATGTCATCCTCTTCGTCCCCGGGCGTGAGCCTGATGATGGAAGGGCTTTCGTATATCGCGGGCACAGAGATCCCCGCTGTTTTGGTGAACGTCATGCGCGGCGGACCCGGCCTCGGAAACATTGCCCCCGCACAAGGCGATTACTATCAAGCCGTGCGCGGCGGCGGACATGGCGACTATCCGCGTATTGTGTTGGCCCCCGCATCCGTGCAGGAAGCGATTGACCTGACTGCGCTGTCCTTTGACCTCGCTGAAAAATACCGCATGGTCACCATGCTCATCCTCGACGGTTCCACAGGTCAGATGATGGAACCTGCGGAAATGCCCGCCATGCAGGAGATCAAACGCAAGAATTTCGAATGGGCGACGAACGGCGCGATGAACCGCGAACGCCGCATCCTTTCGTCCATTTACTTGAATCCGCTCGATGAAGAAAAAACCAACCTGCGCCTGCTCACCCGCTGGCAGGATGTGCAAGCCAACGAAGTGCGTTATAAGGAATACTTCCTTGATGATGCGAAATATATCGTCGTCGGTTTCGGCACGGCAGGGCGTGTTGCGCTCTCGGCTGTCCGCGAGGCGCGCGCGCTGGGCATCAAGGTCGGGCTCTTTAGACCGATCACTGTCAGCCCGTTTCCGTATGAAGCGCTGGACCAGCTCACAGGTCAGGCTGAGGCGTTCCTCGTCACCGAGATGAACACCGGTCAAATGCTGGATGATGTCATGCTCACCGTGCGCGGACGTGTGCCCGTCGAATTTTACGGACGCTCCGGCGGCGTGGTGCCCTTCCCCGATGAAATTCTGGATGAGATCAAACGCATCGCGGCTGGACCTGTGCCTGTTCATTCCAACCCAAGAGTTTCCTGGCTGAATCGGGCGACTGCCCACGCTTAAGAGGTATCGATGACAACTCCAAATAATCTTGTTTACGAACGCCCCGAAGCATTTACCGAATCGCCCACCCACTATTGCCCGGGCTGTACGCATGGCGTGGCGCACAGGCTGATTGCGGAAGTGCTCGAGGAAATGAACGTGATCGATAAGACCATCGGCGTGGCGCCAGTGGGATGCGCGGTCTTCGCGTACAACTATTTCAACACCGATTTCGTCGAAGCCCCGCACGGACGCGCGCCCGCGATGGCAACCGGCATCAAACGTGTGCTGCCTGAGCGCGTAGTTTTCACCTATCAGGGCGATGGCGACCTTGCCTCCATCGGTATGGGCGAAATTGTCCATGCGGCGGCGCGCGGTGAGAACATCACCGTGGTCTTCATCAACAACGCCAACTTCGGCATGACCGGCGGACAGATGGCGCCGACCACCCTGCCCGGCATGAAGACCACCTCTTCATCACAGGGACGCGATGTGGAAACCCAGGGCTACCCCATTCAGGTATCTGAAATGCTTTCGACTTTGGCAGGCGTGGGCTATTGCGTGCGCCGTTCGCTGCACGACCCGAAGAACATCCGCCTCGCGAAGAAAGCCATCCGCACCGCGTTTGAGACACAAGTGCGCGGGCTGGGATTTTCCATCGTGGAACTGCTCTCCACCTGCCCAACCAACTGGGGCATGACCCCGGTCAACTCGCTCAAGTTCGTGGAAGAGCACATGGTCCCCGCCTACCCGCTGGGTGATTACAAGGTCAGCGAAGCGGTCAAGCAGATTAAGGTCTAAATTCGATGATGGTTAATGGAAGCATGGATAACCATTCTCCATCCTCCATTAACCACCGTGTGAACGGAGTGAACACATGCAAAAAGAAATCATTATCGCAGGGTTTGGCGGACAGGGCGTGCTCTTCGGCGGACAGGTCGTCGCCTACGCCGCCATGGACAACGGCAAGGACGTCACTTGGATTCCCTCGTACGGTCCTGAAATGCGCGGCGGCACCGCCAACTGCACTGTCGTCATCGCAGACCACGAGATCGGCTCGCCATTGGTCAAGAATCCCCCGCTGGCGATTGCCTTGAACCTGCCCTCGTTTGACAGATACGAAGAGTTACTCGCCACAGGCGGCACGCTCATCGTCAACCAATCCATGGTGGACCGCGCCGCCAAACGCGAAGACATCCACATCATCATGGTTCCATGCAACGAGATCGCCGAGGAAATTGGTGACAAAAAATTGATGAACATGGTGGCCATCGGCGCACTGCTCACCGCGCTGACTGAGTTGACAATTGAGGATATTGAAAAAGCTCTGGAAGGTCACCTGCCGGCCCGCCACAAGCACCTGCTGCCAAAGAATTACGAAGCCTTGAGGAGAGGCTTCGAGCACGCACAAAAAGAATGGGACAAAGCGCCTGCATAAAAAAGATTGGGGGTTCAGCAAAGCCCGCCCTCCCCAGTGATGGAGGCGGGCTTTTTGTTCAGCAATTCCAAATCTGAATCTAACAATCTCAACGCAAAGCCGCCAAGACGCTAAGATGTTGACCTTTCCTCGACGGAATCGGCAAGAGTACCATCTGGCGCAGGGGCAATCCTAAAAAAGCCTTGCGGCGTTGCGTCTTTGCGTTAAGGTTTGGCATCTTTGCCTTCTACACAATTTTAGATTTGGAATTGCTGCTTTTTGTTATAGAGTATCGCATTTTATAAGAGAAGCGATAGAATGGGGATATGAAATACGACTCCCTCCCCCACTTAACCCTGCCCAGGATCGGGTTTGGAACATGGAAGATCGGCGGCGGCTCGTTTGCCGACCCGAAAACTGATTCTGTTTCGATGAGGGCCCTCCACACTGCCATAGAAACCGGCTACACCCACTTCGATACCGCAGAGATGTACGCGAACGGTCACAGCGAGGAATTGCTTGGGCGGGCGGTGCGCGAGTCACAGGTCAGGCGTGAGGCGTTTTTCATCACCACCAAGGTCACGCCCAGCCATCTGCGTTATGATGATGTCCTGTCTGCCTGCGAAAACAGCCTGCGCCGCCTGCAAATGGACACCATTGACCTGTATCTCATCCACTGGCCCGGCGCTGGCGCGAAGTACGAAGACACTTTCCGCGCGTTGAACAAACTGGTGCGCGATGGAAAGGTCAAACACCTCGGCGTGAGCAATTTCAATTTGAAGCAGCTTAAACAATCGCAGGAACTTTCCGAAACGCCGATCATCACCAATCAAGTCCCGTACAGTTTGTCTGACCGTTCGTATGTCAAAAACGGTATGCTGGAATACTGTCAGCGATACGACATTTTCCTGACCGCCTACTCCCCCATTGAAGAAGGAAATCTAAAAAAGAGCAGGGCACTGGAAAACATCGCAAAAGCGCACGACGCGACAACCTATCAAATTGCGCTGGCGTGGGTCATCTCGCAGCCGCGCGTCATCACCATTCCCATGTCGGCCAACCCGCAGCACATCCGCGAGAATTTTGAAGCGGCAGATATTGAACTGACTCAAACCGAAATCGAGCAACTGAATAACGCATAAAAAATCCCCCTTTGTGTTTAAAAATGAAACTATCAATCCTCCCTGAAATCGAAATTATCGAAGAAACTGAAACCGAACTCGAGCCGCTCTACCGCGTCATCATCCACAACGACAATGTCACGCCGATGGATGTTGTGGTCGAAGTCCTCAAGGTCATCTTCTTCCTCGCGAACGACAGGGCAGCGGACATTATGCTCACTGCGCACATCAAAGGCTCCGCCTATGTGCAAACCCTATCGAAGAGCGAAGCCGAGAATCGGATCAACAAAGCACATTCCGTCGCAAGGATCGAAGGCTATCCCCTGCACTTTTCGATGGAACCCGAATGACCTCACAACTGGAAACTCTTACCCGGATCAATCTCGATGACCTTGTGTCTTCTTTTGGCTGGCAGGATTATCCCCTGCCAGCTTCGATCCTGCGGCGCATCTTCGCCAGCCCTGCGCGCATGTTCGCAGAGCAAATTGCGGGGTTTGACCGCGTGGTTGGCGAGAGCAATCTAGTAGAAGCTTCGCGCCGCATCATGCGGACGAATTACGTGCGCGATGTCCGCGTGCATGGGTGCGGACATGTCCCCGCGAATGGACCCGCGCTGTTCCTTTCCAATCATCCCGGCATGGCGGATACCATCAGTCTCTTCGCCGCCATCAACCGCCCCGATCTAAAGATCATCGCGCTGCACCGCCTTTTTTTGGAAACGCTGACAAACACAACCCGTCAGTTATTCTTCATTGACGGCGACCCCGCCAAACGCATGAACGCCGTGCGGCAGGTTGCATCCCATTTAAAGAATGGCGGCGCGGCGCTGACCTTCCCTGCTGGCGAGATCGAACCCGACCCCGATTTGAACGATGACGCACTGGATTCGCTGGACAACTGGACAGATTCCGCTGCCGTATTCATGCGCTTCGCTCCTACGGTGAAAATTGTTCCTGTTCTCGTGAGCGGAGTCATCTGGGAGAGGACTGCCCGCCATCCGCTGACGCGGCTCAAGCGCACCCGCATGGAGCGTGAGAAACTCGCCGCTGCTTTGCAATTGCTGGCGATGGTGGCGCGCAACGCAAAGCCGACCACGGTGCATGTCCGCTTTGCAAAGCCGATCACGCTTGAAGAGGTCGGCTCCACTGAAACACAAGCCATTCATCAAGTTGTCATTCAACGGATGAAAGACTTGATCCAAAACAGTCGCAAGGATGACGGGGTTTCGGCAATTTATGAATAAGGTTGTAGCGCAAGATTTATCTTGCGACTCTCCACCGTATAAACCCTCAAGATGAATACCGCAAATGGACGTATTTCCGCTCCGTGCATGGTCAGTAGTTCACGAAAGCGCGTAATTGGCGCTCTCTACCGCCAGGTTTGCGCTAGAGAGCGCACGCTGCGCAGTACGCGAGGTTTTCGTGATCTACTGATGACCCCACTGCAAAAAGGTCTTCAAACACAACCCGCAGGGCGCGAGGACACGAAGTACACGAAGGTTAATAAAGGTTAATAAATGAAAGGCTCTTACCTGGTGTTCCTTAGTATTACAGCGCAAGGTTGCTCCCTGCGCCGTACCCATTCTGGGCACTTTACCCATTCTGGGCACTTTCCCCGGCGCAGGCGTTTTCCAGCAACACGCCGCCGGGGATGTATGCCCAGATATGGGTATGTATGCCCAGATATGGGTATGTATGCCCAGATATGGGTATGTATGCCCAGATATGGGTACGGCGGCTTTGAGCCTGACTTTGCGCTGTAATGTTAGCTGATATAATGCCCACAGTCACAAATTGCGCTTTCCCTCTTCTGAAAAAGCGCAATTTGTGACCGCGCTGGGTATAATAAAAAAGGACGGTGCATATTGCACCGTCCTTTTTTGCTTTTTGTCTTTGGAGCTAATTTCCACAGCCGCAGGAACCGCCGCCGCAGCCACAAGAGTCGCCGCCGCCATTACTGCCACATGCGCAACTGCTCTCGCCGTGACTATGTCCCTTGACGTTGGGGCTGTTCACAGCAAAGCCTGCGCCCATGGTGGGGTCATTGACAAAGTCCACCGTGGCATCGCGTAAATAGTCGATGGAGACTGAGTCCACAACCACTTTGACGCCATTCGCCTCAAAGGTGGTGTCTGTGTCGCCGAAGTTATTATCGAGCGCCATACCGAAATTTACGCCGCAGCATCCACCGCTGGCAACATACACGCGCAGGGCGAAACCTTCCAGTTTGCGCTGGTCAAGGATGTCTTTAACTGCCTGGCTGGCGGCAGGGGTAAGTGTAAAAAGTTGGGCACTGATCTCTTGGAGCATGGTGTTTCTCCTTTGGGTTTTGGCTACAATTTCACCAGATATTATCAGAATTGAGATGGCTTGTCAATTTATATTCTCTGGTGATTACCCACATCTTTTGCGTCTGCCAATTCGGAGCAAAACCTCAGCCACGAATTCCGCGAATTTGCGCGAATTGAACCAAAAAATCAGCGGAAATCAGCGAAATTCGCGGCAAAATGCTCTCATCCTTGCCCTATGCAGACTTGTGGGTAATCACCAGATATTCTCAGCCACCCCTTAAGTTAGCGCTTTTCTTGACACAATCAATCTGCCCCTGTAAAATCCCCCTGCTAATTTATCGGCTTCCGCCGATATTCTTTTTGTCCTAACGGAGGAGTTAATATGCATTTCGAAATGGTATTCGCCCCGATGGCAAGACCTGCCCTGCCCCTTTTGTGGTGGCTTGGTCCCATCGCGGCTTTGATCGCGCTCGGCTTCGCCTTCTATTTGTATCGCCAGTTGATGCAGTTAAGTGAAGGCACTGAGCGAATGCAGGAGATTGCCCAGGCTGTCCGCGAAGGCGCCATGGCCTACCTGCGGAGTCAGTACAGAGTGGTTGGGATTGTATTTGCCGTCTTGTTCGTTTTGTTTTTGGCGCTTTCCTGGTTCCATCTTCAGAACCCTATCGTTCCGTATGCCTTCCTGACCGGTGGTTTATTCTCCGGCTTGTGCGGTTACATTGGTATGAAGACAGCCACCAATGCATCGGCTCGCACTACGTTTGCAGCTACCAAAAGCCTTAACAGCGCGTTGCAGGTTGCCCTGCGCGCCGGCGCGGTGATGGGTTTGGTGGTGGTAGGCTTCGCATTGTTGGACATCACCGCCTGGTTCCTGTTGCTTTATAACGTTTTCCCCGTCATTTTCCCTGAGAACTTCCTCAGCGTTGCGGAAAACCCCCTTCCTTCCATCACTGCCATTATGTTGAGCTTTGGCATGGGCGCTTCCACGCAGGCGTTGTTCGCCCGTGTCGGCGGCGGCATTTATACCAAGGCGGCTGATGTCGGCGCTGATCTGGTCGGGAAGGTCGAAGCAAACATCCCTGAGGATGATCCGCGCAATCCTGCAACCATTGCTGACAACGTCGGTGACAATGTCGGTGATGTGGCAGGCATGGGCGCAGACCTATACGAGTCCTATGCTGGCTCCATCCTCGCAACTTCCGCGCTTGGTGTGGCGGCGGTTGGCTTGCAGGGCGCTGACATCCAGATGGGAATGATCTTCATCTCAGCCCCGATTGTTTTGGCGGCGTTGGGCGTTGTGCTTTCCATTCTTGCGCTTTATGTGGTGCGCTCAAAGGAAGATGCCACCCAGGGTGAGTTGATCGGCGCATTGAACCGTGGCTTGTATGTCAGCTCGGCAGGGATCGGAGTGTTCTCGCTTCCGCTCTTCTATTACATTGGACTTCCCAACTGGTTTGCCATGTGGATCGTAGTTCTCACGGGTCTTGCCGTCGGGATGGCTGTTGGCAAATTGACGGAGTACTACACCTCCCATGCTTTTGCTCCCACTCAGCGAATCGCTGAGCAGGCAAATACCAGCACGGCAACTGCCATGATCGAAGGTCTTTCGCTTGGAATGCGTTCCAGTGGTATGCCCATGGTTGTAGTGTTAATCGGAATTGTGATCAGTTTCTACGTAGCGGGCGGCGTGTCCAGTATCCTGATGGGTTTGTATGGCGTTGGCCTGGCGGCTGTCAGTATGCTTTCCACGCTTGGGTTTACTCTCGCAACGGATGCCTATGGTCCGATTGCGGATAACGCCGGCGGCAACGCTGAAATGTCCGGACTTGATCCTGAAGTCCGCCGCCGCACCGATCAGCTGGATGCGGTTGGAAATACAACTGCTGCCATCGGTAAGGGCTTTGCAATTGGCTCTGCCGCCCTAACCGCAATGGCATTATTAGCCGCATATCTTGAAGAAATTCGTCTGGTGCTTGGTGAGTTGCGCGGTGTCACCGAACTGGTTGTGGGTGGTGTTGCGATCAAAGTTTCTGAGCTTACCGTCCAGAACTTTATGACCTATTATGATGTGACGCTGCTTAACCCGGCGGTTTTAGTGGGTGTGTTCAGCGGTGTTGCGACAGCTTTCTACTTCTCCGCTTTGACCATGAGCGCGGTTGGACGTGCCGCGGGCGGCATGGTGGAGGAAGTCCGCCGCCAGTTCCGCGAGATTCCAGGTATCCTGGAAGGAACAGCCAAACCTGATTATGCCCGCTGCGTCGAGATCAGCACAGTCGCCGCTCAACGCGAAATGACGGGTCCGTCCGTCATCGCAATTGTCATTCCCGTACTGGTCGGCATCGTCTTTGGCGTGGCTGGCGTGCTTGGCTTACTGGTTGGCGGTTTGGGCGCTGGCTTCTCGCTGGCAGTGATGATGTCCAATGCGGGTGGCGCATGGGATAATGCCAAGAAATACATCGAGTCTGGCGCTTATGGCGGCAAAGGCTCCCCTGCTCATAAGGCTGCTATCGTTGGCGATACTGTTGGCGATCCGTTCAAGGACACCTCCGGTCCCTCGCTCAACATTCTGATCAAGTTAATGTCCATGGTTTCGGTGGTATTTGCCGGTCTGATCGTGGCATTCAGCAATGGTCAGGGTTTGTTGATGATGTTGCTGGGTAAATAGGGCAGCGTCCAAAAGCCATAAGGTATCTGAAATAAAGAATAAGTTAATCACCAATTTGCCAGTACTGGCAAATTGGTGATTTTAGTTTTATTTTCAGGCTATTACTTCGTAAATCTTTTCTGCCACTCGAATAACTTATTCAAGGCTTCGATGGGTGAGAGCGAATTG
>JAUXWL010000353.1 GCA_030680155.1 Anaerolineales bacterium | reverse complement strand
TTGAATTTGACGCACATCCTGCTGGGTGATGGGGATGTCCCGCCCGATGGAAGTTTCCTTCTTCCAGGCAATGACATACTCCCAACCTGATTCTCCCTGACGCACACGCGTCGTACTTAACTCTTTCTTGAACTTGCCGCGAGAATCAATGATCCCCGCCCGGAACAATTCCGCTACCGCGTCGATGATGGCCGAGCCGCAAATCCCTTTGACGTGACCTATAAACTCCGCATGATCTGTATTCCATCCATCCACACCGATGACCTTGTACTTCGGCTCAAGTGTCGTTTCATCAATATGGACTCGCTCCATCGCGCCAGGCGCGGCACGCATCCCGTATTCGACATGAGCGCCTTCGAGCGCAGGTCCCGTCGGCGTGGACGTACACACCAGCCGTTTGCGATTTCCAAGCACAAGTTCGGCATTCGTGCCGATGTCGATCAGCAGCCAGTTCTCATCCTGCTTGTGCGGCTCTTCTGCCACGATCATGGCGCTGGTATCCGCCCCGACGAAGGAAGCGATGGTGGGGAGGATGTGAATATTCCCAGACGGGTTGATGTGCAAGCCCAACTCCCGCGCCTTGATATCCATGGACTTGTGAATCGTCGGCACGAACGGAGCCAGCCCCAAATCTTTCGGATGCAAATTCAACAGGATATGATGCATGGTGGAATTACCGACCAAGACCATCTCATGGATATCTTCCAGTTTTATGTCATTGCGAGGGCGCTCTTGTTCTTTGCCCGCCTGTCCTGATGCTTTTTTCAGGGAAGCAATCCCCTCATTGTGAATAGATTGCTTCGCTATCGCTCGCAATGACATATTCGCCGTCTTCACCGCCTGTTTCAGCAATTTATTCAACGTGGAAATAATTGCCTTGTGCAATTTCTCCAAGCCATCAGGCTGGTCAATGGCATACTGAATACGGGACATGACATCTTCGCCATACACGATCTGAGGATTCATTTCTGATTCCGAAGCCAGCACTTCGCCTGTCCGCAAGTTGCACAAATACAACGCTACTGTCGTCGAGCCGATGTCCACAGCCGCGCCGTAACTTTCTTCGTGGTAACCCGCCTGCACAGCAATGACTTCTTTATCTTCCCGCACCGTAACAGTCACATTCCAGCCTGCCCCCTTGGGGGTCGCTTCGCGCAAGGTTTTCGCGAGCGTGCGCAGACAGGCGTAATCAATTTCAAACTCATACCAGCGCGGAAGTTTTTCCTCGCCGCCGCGCACCAACGCCATCGAAGTTTCCAATCCCTTGGCGAGACGTTCCCAATCCGCTATCGGACGTTCCAGCGTGGGCGGAGTCATCGAAACGAGATATTTGCGGATGGCAGGCTTTACTTCGATGGCGCGGTTGCTCGCGCTCTTGCGGACAATTTGCTTATTTCCGCGGCTTTCCTCAGGGACGTTGATCAGCACATCCCCGCAGATCTTTGCCTGACATGAAAGGCGCACTTGTCCCACTTCCCAGCCTTTGTCTTTCAACAACTTCGGACGGCGCGCAAAATACGCCGCTTCTTCATTGGAAACAGGGGAGAGGTTTCCGCGCTTTGAGTCGATGTTGTATTTCTCGAAGCGACCTTCCTCCACCAGCACCATACACTTGCCGCAGGTGGCATTTTCCGCGCAGATCGATTCGATCTCCACGCCCAATTCACGCGCCGCCGAACGGACGGAGGTATGCTCGTCCGCCTGCCCGCGCCGGCCCGATGGTTGCAGGATGATGTTGTGTTTAGTCATTGAATATGTGGGAACCTAAAAATCTGACGATGGACCGTGGACGGTGGACCGTATTTTCCACTGTCTACGGTCTACCGTCTATTGTCCGTTTCATTTGGGGATTTCCACTCGCGCCGCTTCCGCTTCCAACTCTGCCAGCAACGCCTCGGCGATTTCTTCCGCAGAGCCTTCGCGCTCGACCCATTGTCCGCGTTTGTATTGCTTTGCATAATCCGTGGTGGATGTCGCCTCGATCGCCATCGCATACGCATCAATCTTGTTCTGCACTTTTTGCGACAGTTCCTTCTTTATGGTCTGTCCGTCCGCTTCCACGGTAAAGGACTGTGGAATATCTTTCCAATACATCACACGGTATTTTGCCATATTTACCTTCCATGTCATTGCGAGCGTTTTTTGCGAAGCAATCTCCTAATAACTGGAGGTTGCTTCGTTCCTCGCAACGACATTGTTAAATTATATATAATTTCTAAGAGGGGATTTTACGGGATGAAGGGTGGATGGTCAATGGAAAAATCGCCCCCATCCCCAAGTCCTTCCCCCGAAGGAGAAGGGAGTCCCCTCTCCCTTTGGGAGAGGGTTAGGGTGAGGGCATCGCGCTCCCTGCCAGCCAGCCTGTTGTCCATGCCGCCTGAAAATTGAACCCGCCGGTAATGCCGTCAATGTCCAACACTTCACCCGCGAAGAACAAACCGTCCACTATGCGGCTTTGCATGGTCTTGAAATCCACTTCCTTCAAACTCACGCCGCCGCAGGTGACGAACTCTTCCTTGAATTGTCCCTTGCCTTGAATCTTGAATTCACCCGCTGTTAGTTCTTCGGCAAGTTTTTTCAACTCGGCTTTTGATACATCCGCCCAATTTTTATCGCCGATGAAATGCACCAGTTGCTTCCACAACCGAATCGGGATCTGCGAGAACGCCGCATGGGTCGCAATTTTCTTGCGCGCATTTTCGTGCCAGTCTTTGTTGCGCTGCAAAATCTCCAGCGTGGCATCCAGCTTATAGTCGCCGAGCCAGTTCACGGTTAAGAGCGAAGCGTATTTTTTGTCGAAAAGAATGCGCGCGCCCCAGGCAGAGAGTCTCAGCACGGCTGGTCCGCTCATGCCCCAGTGCGTGATGAGCAGCGGGCCGCGCGCGGTGAGCGAATCCATCTTCAAGGTCACATCTTCCACCGCCACACCCGCCAGATCGTTGATGCGTTTGTCTTTGATGTTAAACGTAAATAATGAAGGCACAGGCTCGGCAATGGTATGCCCAAGGGCTTGGATGATGTCCAGCGACTTGCGGTCGCCGCCTGTGGCGAATAATATTTTTTTTGTTTGGATGAATTGCGAACCCGCTTCGCTCTTAATCTCCAGCTTGAATCCACCCTTCGAGCTTTTTTCCACGCCCAAAACGGATGCGCCCAACTCCACCCGCACGCCAGCTTGTTTTGCGGAGAAGCGCAGGGTGTTCGCGATGGTATTTGCATCATCGGTGACGGGGAACATGCGCCCATCGGATTCTGTTTTGATGCGCACGCCGCGCGCTTCGAACCATGCGACCGTATCCGCAGGTTGAAAGCGTGTGAACGCGCCGCGCAGTTCAGCCCCTCCGCGTGGGTAGTAGGTGATGAGTTGGGCAGGCTCGAAGCAGGCATGTGTGACATTGCAGCGCCCGCCGCCGGAGATGAGCACTTTGCCAAGTGTCTGGCTGGCTTTTTCAAGGATGAGCACACGCTGTTTCGGGTTGA
>JAUXWL010000348.1 GCA_030680155.1 Anaerolineales bacterium | reverse complement strand
CTCCTGTGGGGACTGCTCCCCTGCGGCTTGGTCCTGGCCGCGCTCGTAGCGGCGATGGCTTCGGGGAACGCACTCCTCGGCGCATTGGCAATGTTCATCTTCGGAGTCGCCACCATCCCCAGCCTGTTTGCCGTTAAATGGCTGGCGTCGAAATCCACCTCCCGCATTTTCTCCCGCGGACTGGCATCCATCGTCATGATGTTCTTCGGCTTCCAATTCGCCATGCGCGGATTTGCGGCGTTGGGCTTGGTGGCACACTTCGCCATCGGTTCAATCACATTCTGGTAGTTACGCATCACGTAATACGTAATGCGTAATACGTGATGCGTAATTCGTGATGCGTAATTCGTGAAAACAAAAACTCTATGACACTAGCAACCACCGCCTCCCGCTCCAAATCCCTCGTCACTTGCACACTTTGCGGGTTGACGACGTTGCACCCACTCACGAACAAGGTGGGAGATGTGTTTTGCTGTCCATCGTGCAGGGAGGTGGCGGCGCTTCTGGCGGAGAGTCCAGCTATAGAGCAGAAACAAGCTCAAGTTGAAGGAAGAAGCGAAAACGTCACCATCACCCTCGGTGGGATGTGGTGCTCCTCCTGCGCGTGGCTGGTCAGTGAACAACTCAAACGCACAAAAGGCGTGGTGGATGCGGAAGTCAGTTTCATCCAGCATCAGGCAAACATCACCTACGATACCTCAATCTCCAATCTCCAATCTCTCAAAAAGCGCGTGCGCTCGCTTGGATATCAAGCCACGCTGCCAAACGAAAAACCGCGCGATGAAGAGGAATCATTTTTCACGCGCCTGCTGATCGGCGGCGTGATGGTGCTGCATGACATGGTCATCGGCGCGGGGATTTACGGACGCGAACTGCTCGGGCTGGCATCGCCTGAAACGCAATGGCTGGTGGATTTTTTCCAGATCATGATGCTGGCGACGAGCATCCCTGTTTTGCTGCTGCTGGGCTTGCCCATCTTGCGCGCGGGGTTTGCCAGTTTACTGCGCGGACAACCGAACATCCACACGCTGATCACGATTGGGACGTTTTCAGCGTTCGGGCTGTCGGTGCGAAATTTGATCGTCGGTCACGGCGGCTTGTACTTCGATACCGCCACCATGCT
>JAUXWL010000346.1 GCA_030680155.1 Anaerolineales bacterium | reverse complement strand
TTGTATGTCCAACTCAATCCTGCTGCACTTCGCCGTTCGATTGACCTGAAAACCGCCAAACTTTGGAAAATTTCTCGGTAACATTTCCGCTTGATGCAACGTTACCGTCAAAGTAACATTTTATCTTGATGCATTACGCTCGCCCTGTTGTGTTCGTGTTGCAGTTTGTTTACCTGCATCATGGGCTTCGGCGGCATCACGGGCAACGGCACCTATAACGTGGGCGGTGTTGACCAGCCCATGCCCGCCGGCGCAGGGTATGCCTTCCTCTGCCTTTCCATTATTTTTATTCTCGTCCCCATTGTGGCCGGGTTCTTCCTGCTCCGCAAGAAGCCCGAAGCCGCCCCCGTCAGCGATGAACCGCTGCCACCCGCGTCCTAATTAAGTTCCTATCCGAAAATTCAAAAAGACTTGCTCTATGTCGTTGCGAGCCGCCGATTTTGCTCTTTGGCGGCGAAGCAATCTCCATATCAGCAAGGGGATTGCTTCGGGCGAAGAGCAAGAGCGCCCTCGCAAAGACATGGTTCGGCGACGGATGAGGGAAATTATATTTTTCCGAACCCTAAGTGACATAAAAATTCCTCCGGTTTTTTGAATCCGGAGGAATTTTTTATTTAACATTTTTGACCCCGATCAATTGACAACGATGCTCAACTTAAGCGGGCAGAACGTGCGGTTGCCCATGGCGATGCGCCATTCCGTGCTGTAACTGCCCGGCGCGGACGGCGCTTTCATGCTTACCTTCAGTTCCACATTTGCACCGGACGCCACGGAAAATTCAAAGTCGTAGGCGGGCTGTGTATGAAGGCGGTCGCCGCTTTGATAGCGGTAATCCGTATTCGTGGAAAGCCAGGCGCTCTTGCCGACATTGGTCACCACCCAAACGGCATTGAAGGCCGTATCGCCCTGGATGACACTGCCGTTATTCGGGGACTGTGATATGACCTGGCACTGAAACTCCTGCCCGGTACTGCCCGGTGTGATCAGCGTGGGTTTGGGAGTGAGGGTGGGCAGGAAAAAGACAAAGGTGGGTGTGGCTGTTTCCGTGGGTGTTGCCATGGGGAGCGGCGTATCTGTTGGCGTCTGGGTGGGAGGCGCAAAGAGGGCGGTTTGAGTCCACGCGGCGGCGGCGGTCTCCACAATGGCAGTGAGCGGGGCGTTCGGGTCAAG
>JAUXWL010000343.1 GCA_030680155.1 Anaerolineales bacterium | reverse complement strand
GCCATCATGTTCAATGACCGCGATTTCCCGATGAAGAAATTGATCCGTTCCCTGCTCTTGATCCCCTATACCATTCCAGGATTGATCAGCATCATCATGTGGCGCGGTATGATGAACTCTGAATTTGGCGTGGTAAACAGGATCTTGATTGATCTCATCGGCTGGGCGCCGCGATGGATGACCGAACCCTTCTGGGCGAAGGTCGCCATCCTGATCGTCAATCTCTGGCTGGGGTATCCCTACTTTATGCTTGTGACCAGCGGCGCATTGCAATCCATCCCTGCGGATATTTACGAAGCCGCACTGATTGACGGCGCGACGGGCTGGCAGCGTTTCCGTCGTATCACCCTGCCCCTGCTCTTGGTCGCTGTAGGTCCGTTGCTGATCGCCTCCTACGTTTTCAACTTCAATAACTTCAACCTGATCTATCTATTCATTGCAGGCGGACCCCCAATTGTCGGGGCAGCCACGCAGGCGGGACATACCGACATCCTCATCAGTTATGTATATAAACTGGCGTTCGAAAGCGGCGGGCGCGGCGTGCAATATGGACTGGCATCCGCCATCTCCATCGTCGTATTTGCCATCGTGGGAACGATCACGCTGCTCCAATACCGCTTCACCAACATGTGGGAGGAGGTAAGTGAAAATGTCTAGCCTATCCCGCTATGAATCGATGCGCACATCCCAAAAATTCCAGAAACGATTGAGTGTTGGAATTCGATTGGTTGTAGCCGTAATCCTGATCGTCTTCGCGACCTTCCCCGTCCTTTGGATTATTTCCGCCTCTTTCGACAGTTCGCAGTCTCTATCCACCCAAACGCTGATCCCCTCCAGGATAAGTTTAACGAACTATGCGCGTTTGTTTGGTCTTGACCCAACCTATAAATTTGGCGACCTGTTTTACCAGAAGTGGGTGTTCAATTCCATCAAAGTTTCGGGGATTTCCACCATCCTCAGCCTCTTCATCACCACCATGGCGGCGTACGCCTTCTCCCGTATGAGATTTGCGGGTCGTGTTACCATGCTGAAAGGCATCCTCCTCATCCAGGTTTTCCCCAACCTATTGGCGCTGGTTGCCATCTATGTGTTCATTTTCCAGACAGGACAGATCGTCCCCGCATTTGGATTGAACTCTCATGCGGGGCTGATTATGGTCTACCTGGGCGGCTCGATGGGCATCAACATCTGGTTGATGAAAGGATTTTTGGACACCATCCCGCGCGCCATCGACGAATCAGGCATGGTGGATGGAGCCAGCCACTTCCAAATCTTCTGGAATTTACTGCTCCCGCTTCTTCGCCCGATTTTGGTTGTGATCGGCATCCTGTCATTTATCGGCACCTATGGCGACTTCATCCTCGCCCGCATC
>JAUXWL010000293.1 GCA_030680155.1 Anaerolineales bacterium | reverse complement strand
TCCGAGTACACGCGGATGTCCTCGCGCAGTTTGAACATTTTCTGTTCACTGAACAGGACCAGGTTTCCGCTGGGGTCGTAAAAGCGGAATTTACCTGTCAGGGCAAAGACCTGTCGTTTAAGGGTGTACTGGCTGTGTTGAAAAATTGAGTTCATCTCTTCTCCTTTGGTTTGATTTTATTTGCAATTCTTTATTCTGTTCTCTACCGTACACGCAAACCCTAAAGGTCTCCTTTTCCTTCGCAGATTCTCGATTCGCCGAAAAGACCTTTAGGGTTTCTTTGCGAGGAAAATGTACGGTAGAGAATTATTCTGCAAAACGTAGTGCAGACTTCAGCCCGCAAAACACGCAGACTGAAGTCTGCACTCCGAATCTTACTCGACCACAACCCGCGTCCCTTCACCGGGTAGGTGCAGGTAATCTTCATTGACGGGGACAACGGGGCTGGTCCAACGATACACCCATTTGGAAACACTGGACGGCAGGTTGACACATCCGTTACTGCGCGGACGTCCGTAATCATTGTGCCAGTAGGTTCCATGGAAAGCATGGCCCGATCCCGTAAAGAAGGATACCCAGGGAACACCAGGCAGGTTGTAGATATTCGCTACCGCATCGCCAAAATTGGTCATGTGGATGGACGGTCCCTTGTGAAAGGTGCGCCACTTGCCTTTGGGAGTATCCGTGCCACGCTGTCCGCTGGCGCAACGGGCGGAGAGCACGAGCTTGTCGCCTTCAAAGGCGGTGACCATTTGTGTGGCAATATCTACATGAAGTAGTTTATCCTCATTCGGAACTTCCGGGGAGAGTTGGGTCAATTCCTCATCGGGGATGAAGCGCATGTTGTAGGACGGGATATAAAACGATTGTTTATATTCCTTGTCGTAGATTTCGTACCATACGCTTTTCTCTTCGCGCGTAACGATAATCTTCTTGACCCAGTGGGTGGTTTCATAAAAGATGCGGTGCGCGTTTTTTGCGTAGTAATAAGGCGCTCGGTAGGTAAGGCTGTACGGCACGCTGATCTCTGCCAGCTTGCCCTCAATGGGAATCTCGTAGACGGGTTTCTGGTAATTGATCTCCACCGGCTGCAGCCAGCCGGAGAAGGTGTAGCCGCCGTCCAGTTGATACCAGGTGTTGTTGAAAGGATTGTCTATGTTATCGCCTGGGATTTCGCTGCGCAGGTCCACCACTTCATCGATGCGGAGGAGATCGATCTTGTTGGCAAGCAGGGAGGGAGCGTCATAGATTTGCACACCGCTCCAGATGGCACGTCCCTTGGAAGCGGGGGGAGCGGCCAGAGCGCGGTCAATGCCCAATTCGGAGAGAACAAGCCCGAGCACGCCTGAGGCGGAGAGCTTTAAAAAGTCGCGTCTTGAAAGTTGATGGATGTTCATCATTCAATTGTAACTATAAAGGTTGAGAGGAAGTTTAGAGAAGGCCTCATTGGTACTACTCCATGATTTCGACCTGTGTGCCGATGCCGCCGAAAGAAAATTCCTTTTGTACGGCAACCTGCGGGGAGGACCACAGATAGAGCCATTTGGCGGCGCTCATCGAGAGGTTGATGCAGCCATGCGAGCGCGGACGCCCGAAGTCGTTGTGCCAGAATGTGCCGTGGAAGGAAATGCCGCTTGGCGTGATGTATTGCACCCAGGGCACGCCGGGCAGATCGAAGCCGCTGGCGGCCAGGTCGCCCGCGGCCATGTGGCGCGAGGGGCGTTTATAGTAGGTGATGAAGTTGCCTTGTGGCGTGGTGTAGGTCCCGCTGCGCAGGATGCCGCCCGTTGCAACGGGAACGGCGAAGACTGGGATTTTGTTTTCGTAGGCAATGACGACTTGCTGTTTGAGGCGGGTGACGATTTTCTTCTCGCGGTTCGGGACGTCGGGGGAGATGGGAGCCAGTTCGTCGGCATTCATGATGCGGACATGTTCGGCGCGGGCGTAGTAGAGTTTGTCCCATTTGTCATCACGCACCTGATACCAAATCTGTCCGTCTTCGCCGGTGACAACTTGCTTGACCCAGTGCGTGGTTTCGTAATACATGCGATACGCCACGTTGGAATCCCGGCTGGGCGTTTCGTGTGCGTCGGTGAAGGGTACGCTGATCTCGGCCAGCAATCCGTCTTTGGGAATTTCCATTTGTGGCCGGTTCAAGGTTGTGCGCACAGGCTGGACATTCCCCGAGTAGACATAGCCTTCCGTGCCAGCGTGATACCAGATGCGGTTGTGCGACTTCTCATCCTCGCCGACGGCGGTGTTGGAGATGTTGAATATGGAATCCTGTTGCAGAAGTTTGATCTTGGCAGACTCGATGGATGGGCGTTCATACATCCAAACCGTGCGGACGGTGACGCGTCCCTGCTGTGAGATGAAGGGGTCGTCAAAATCAAAATTGAGCGGGGGCGCGAGTAACCCCGCCAGACCCAAGCCGCTCAATTTCAGAAAGTCTCTTCGTGATAAATTCGTCATTTCATTTTGTCTTACTGATCTAATAATGCACATTCACCACAGTGCCGACCACTGAAAAGTTATAGACCCACTCCGCATCGGAGATGGTCATATTCACACAGCCATGACTCATTGGCGTGCCGAAATTGTTATGCCAGTATGTGCCGTGGATGCCATAGCCTTTATAGAAGTACATGATATAGGGGACATCGGGCAGGTAATACCCGGGTCCAGACATGGACGAGGAGCGTAGTTTGATCCAAACTTTATATCTACCCGTCACGGTTGGGGTCTGCCAGGTGCCAGTGGAAACTACAAACGAGTTCACCAGCGTATCGCCTTCGTAGGCATATAAACGCTGTTGTGAAAGATCAACATCGATCCAACGTTCGCCGCCGTTACCTGAAACCACCTGAGGCGGCACATACGGCGCAGCGGTCGGGGCGGTGTATTCCGGTGTGGGTGTATCGGGCACGATCTCCGCAACGATTACGCTGCTTGCAATGGATTCGCTCGCGGGTGTCTCCGGCTCATTTGGGAGAATAAACGTTTCAAGCGTTGGAATGTCTGTCGGCGGGAGGAGGAGGAGGACGGCGGGTTCCTGCGTCAGGGTCACAGTTGGCGGAACAGAAGTTGCGGTTGGCAAAATTTGCTGTGCCATGGCTGTGTAGGTTGGCTTGGCAATGTTCACCGGCGCAAACGAAAGCCCTGGCGCTCTCGGTTCGGGTTGCGGCGCTGAAGCCCTATTCAAGATCGAAGCCAGCGCCGGCGAACTCACCGCCGACCACGCCGCAATGGAGAAGACCGCACAACCCATCAGGACCAATAGGATGGGCAGAATCAGATTCCGTTTCTTCTTGACATGTCCGCTTCGCGCTGGATGTTGGACTGGTTCTCTGTTCCCCGCACCACTACCACCCTGCGGCATGTCCCCGCTCAGCCGCTCATTCATGGATTCACGTAATTTTGATAGTGAGTTACTCATGGGTCACCTGTGCTAAAGTCCAATACAGATAAGAAACAAATTGCGTGTAATCAAGCTTGAAAATATTATAAAACAAAAAAACCTTGTTTCACGTATCATCTCAAAAAGAAGTGGAAACGTCCCGAAGGTTTGAACGGCTCAACCATGTTTTTCAAGGAAACCTTCGGGACGGTGTATGCCATCCCGAAGTTATTGAGAAGATACTGTTTCACCATTGAATATCCACCGGCGTGCCGATATCTGCCCAGTCGAATAGCGCCTGGGCTTCATACGAGCCAAGTACCACACAGCCATACGAGATGGGTGTGCCGAGATACCCACCCCAAAGGGTGGCGCCGTTCGACAAGATCGGCAGGGCATGAATCCCGTTTTGCAGGCTGCCTGCCCAATAAATGCCAAGCCAGCTTGGCATCCAGATATTCCATGTGGCGCCGTAGGCGTTGGGAATCTTATTCAGCACGCTGAAATTTCCCGCGCGGGTGGCGTTATTCATGCCCGTGGATGCGACGAAGCTGTAAACCAGCAGGCTTCCATCATAGACGTACATGTGCTGTTCAGAAATATCCACAAGAATGGATTTTCCGCCGCTATACACCAATGGCGGAGGCGGGTCGTTCTGCGTCATGGATTCGACGTAATCATACGTCAACGCTTCCGAGACGATCTCTGCCCCTGCCACTATCACCACCTCCGTTGGAATTTCTGTGGGAGGCAGCGTCGCAGTCGGGATGGGGGTGTAGGTGGGTTTGGCTATCTGGGCCAGGGCAAAGGAAATGGAATACGTTGGTGTGGGTTGGGGAGCGGCATCTGCTGCAAAGGCAGGCGAGGTGAATGCCAGCCAGGAGGCGGCGCCGACGAGCGCCAGCAGTGTGAGGAAGAGGAAGATCAGTCCTGGGTGCGGAATATCTCGTTTAGCAGAAACGGATGGAGTGTTCATGGCGCAAACGTAGGCAGGGGTACAGAGGTGGGGATCACGCTTTCATTATTAATAAAACACAGAATCCCTTGCGTGATGCCCTCCGCGACGAGGTCGGTTTGTTTTGTAAGGATGTCGCGGTCAAGGTTCATGAATCCCGTTTCGATAATGGCGGTGATGGTGTTCGGGTCGATTTCAGAGAAGGCGTGATAATCACGCATATCCCTGGTGATACTGTTGGCGTGGAAGGTCATGCTTGTGACCTGCTGGTAGCGGTCAGTCAGGCAGGCGGTCAGGCGTTGGGCGCGGTTGAGGTCGCGTGTTTCGAGCGAAGCCGCCACCTTGAAACCTGTCGCTTCCTCATTGACATATTCGCACGAGTCATTATGGATGGACACCAATGCCACGGCGCGGTATCCGTTCAGGCGCGTATCGAACTCGTTGAGCAGATCCACTTGATAGCCGCGCGCCTCAAGGCTTTTTTGTACGAGCGTGGCGATTGCAAGGTTTACGTCCACTTCCTTCAAGGTCGCCTGCCCGTTTTCATCCGTGCAGACTGCGCCTGAGTCATTGCCCATGTGACCCGCAACAATGCCGAAGCGTAGTTGAGGTTGGGGAGTTGTCAGACCCGCTACAGGTCCCGTTTGAGGCGTGAGCAGAATGCGGAGTTGTTCCTGTAGGTTGCTTGCAAAAATGCTGTTGGGAGTCCAGGCCGTAAAGAGGGTCGCCAATAAGATCGCAATGCCCAGTGTGGAGAAAAATGCGTTGGGCGTGCGGGGTCTGCGTTTGCGTGAAGGGCGGTGTTCTGGTGATTGCATGGTCAATATAATCTTACCTTAAAAAGAAGGGCATTACTCAAATAATCGCTGCATCGGTTTTAACTTTGACACAGGCAGGCTCAGATTTTTTACGCGCGTTCTTTCATATTGAAATGTTTTTGAGTTCGGTAAAAGCATGCTGGCGCGCTGCCCGAACTCTTCATACGAAACAAAGCCTGCCAGAAAAATATCCATGCCATAGACCCACAGGTTGCCCCACTCGAACGGCGAGATGACGTGCGCGGCGGGCAGCGCCTCGCAGCGAATGCCCAGGCGCGCTTCAGGCACACGGCGGACATGCAGGGATGTGATCGAATAAAAGGACTCGCTCACGGTGACTTTTGTTCCCGGTGACAGGCTGACCGTTTTGCGCTTCATTTGCCGACCTTCATCCTGCCCGCTGATCTCGACCAGCAGTTCCTCCGCTGATTCAGATTTCAAGGCCAATGCCCCCAGCGGATTCCAGTTGACAGGTTTGCGCCACTCCCTCGGCATGGCGTGGACGAGGTGATGTGGTTGTCCCTTGCTAATGGCTTGCTGTAAGTCGGCTTGCGAGGCGGCGGTGAGACCGGTGGCGAAGGCAAAGATGTATAAGTCTTTGGAGGAATGCCCATCGCGGGCGTGCTGGTCGGAGGGGACAAGGGCCGGGGCGTTGAGCAATATGGATGGATTGCGGCGCAGTTCGATAATCTGATTGCGATTGGAAATAAAAAACGATTTGATGTCGCAGCGGCGTCCGTCAAGATGCACATCAAATCGTTCGTGGTCGGTGAAGGGAGCGGCGGCTTTCACCTCATAGGGAATTTCATTTTGTGAGAGATGCCGCCGAAAGGCGAGTTCCACGGCCACACTGGCGACGGTGCGGCGCAGTTGGTTGTATGGTGAAGTATCCGGCCGGTCAAAGGAATAGGCGAGTGACCGCAGTGCGTACGCAATTCCGCCTTCGGTGAGGTCGGGGGTGTAAGGCAGGCGGAGGAGGTTGGCGGGGGTGAGCATGGGGGAGGGAGCAGTGAGTAGTGAGTAGCGAGAGCAGTGAACAGTGAGAGCAGTGAGAGGGGGTGTGAATGACCCTCCTGATATGCTTATGTTATATCAAAAGTAAGAGATGCGCAAGATATTTGTTCCGAGCTAACCGCTAACCGCTAATCGCTACTTATACACTTCCTGTACCACCAGATCGGAGAACGAAACCACCGCCGCGGTATTCCCTGCCGAGCGGACGAAGACGCCGATGGTGCCGCTGGGTAACGTCGGTTCGCTGATGCTGAATTGGTAGCGTCCGTTGAGGAAGATGCGGATATCTCTGTCGAATGCCCAGATGCCGATGCGGACTTCCCCAGGCGCGCCGGGGGGCACGTCTGCGCTGGGGAGCGGTTCTTGAATGATGATGCGCGTGCCATTGAGCACGCGTTCTGCGCGGATGGTCCCGTTGCAGGTGAGGACGAAGCGATAGAAACTCGCGGCGCTGGCACGGACGAGCACGCCGTAGTTATCGTCACCACGGCACAGGCTGGGGCGGGCGGTGATCTCGGCGTAGTAATTGTTTGGGAAGAAGTCTTGCCGCAAACTGAGCATGGACACGCCGCTTTGCACGGCGATGGTCAGGCGGTTATTGTCCACGGCGGCGCTGGCTTGGTTCGAGGCGGCGATATTCCACAATGATGGGTCGGAGAAATCGTCGGTCAGGATGTTGTTGCCAAGTCCGGGGCGCATCTCGGGAGTGGGGGCTTTGGTGGTTACTGCCTGGGGCGTGGGTGTTGCTGATGGCGGGAACCAGATCTGCGTCGACGTGGGAAGCGGGGTTTCCGTCGGGCTGATGGGTGTGGACGTGGCGGGCAACCCGTCCATCCCAGCGCATGAGGCCAGAAGTATCGTGATAATGAGAAGGAGATTTCTCCGCTGTGCAGCTCGCAATGAGAGGGAATGTTTGAAAGTCATAGTGATTGGTGACATTTTTTCATTTCAATGTGTCGTAAAATAAGCCATATCATTCCAGTGTCCAAACGGTATGAAGATTATAAGGTCGTTTGGGCACAAGCATATCAGGAGAATATGATGACCGATAAGCAAGTGCTGGTAACGGGTGCGTGTGGCGAGATTGGTCAGGCGCTGGTGCAGGAGTTGGCGAAGCGCGGCGGGTATCGCATTGTGACAGCGGATTTTATGCCGCTGCCGGATTCGATCAGCGGGCTTTCAGCGGAGCATGTGCAAGGGGATTTGGTGTACAAGATCAAAACCTTTTACGATTATGATTTCGAAATTATCTTCCATCTGGCGGCGTCGCTTTCATCGAAGGCGGAGATCGCCACCGAAGAGGCGCATCGCATCAACGTGGATGGGACGATGCAATTGCTGATGCTGGCGGCGTATCGTTCGGAGAAATACGGCAAGGCGGTCAAGTTCATCTTCCCCAGTTCCATCGCGGCGTATGGGATGCCGAACTTGGAGACGAAACAGGCGGCGGGAGCGGTGAAGGAGGAAGACTGGAACAATCCGCATACGATGTATGGATGCAATAAATTGTACTGCGAGAAACTGGGCATTTATTACGGGAAGTTTTACGGGCAGAAGCATTTGGATGAGAAGCCGCCGGTCATGCTGGACTTTCGAGCGATTCGGTTCCCGGGCCTGATCTCCGCCTTTACCTTGCCCAGCGGCGGGACAAGTGACTACGGTCCTGAAATGCTGCACGCGGCTGCGCAAGGCAGGGACTATGCCTGTTTCGTGCGCCCCGATACGAAAATCTCCTTCATGGCGATGCCCGATGCGATCAAATCCATGCTGATGTTGATGGACGCGCCGCGCGAGTCGCTGACGAGCAGTGTCTATAACGTAGCCGCTTTCGCCATCAGCGCCGACGAGTTCCGCGAGCGCGCCGTGAACGCCTTTGCGAATGCGACCATCACCTATGACCCAAATCCGCGCCGCCAGGGCATCGTGGACTCGTGGCCCGAAGACGTAAACGACTCCCGCGCCCGCGCCGATTGGAACTGGAAACCCGATTACGATGTAGACCGCTTCTTCGAAGAGTATTTCCTGCCGGAGATCCGCAAGAGATATGGGAAGTAGGGGATAATCCTGTCGCCGTCTACCATCCGATTTTGGGTGGTAGACGGCGGTGGTCTATAGGCAGTTGGCACGCCCTTTGCAAAATATCGGTCTTTTTAAGCAGGTATAATTTAGCGGATGGATAAAACAACTGACCGCCTACTTAATATAGATTGTCGCCTTGCTATTCCCACACTTAAGCCAAATAGCATACATTTATGCTTGTCGGACATTCCTTATGGAATCAATTTGGATGGCTGGGATGTACTTCATAATAATACTAACTCGGCTCTGCTTGGACAATCACCTGCTCAAGTAGGTAAAAGTGGTTTCAAAAGAAGGGGCAAACCAATTAATGGTTGGAATGAAGCTGATAAAAAATCGGGAAAAGAATACGAAAATTGGTGCTCCACTTGGACAGAACCCCTTTATCCCACAATGAAAAAAGGGGCATCGGTATTTCTTTTTTGCGCTAGAAGAACCATGCACCACGTAATAAATGCAATGGAAGGAAGCAACTTTTTGCTTCGTGATATTCTGGCGTGGAAAAAGCCAGTAGCTCATCATCGAGCACAACGTTTAAGTGGAGTTTTGGCAGGGCGTGAATTATCAGAACAAGCTGAAAAATGGGAAGGTTGGCGTCTTGGAAATTTATCGCCAATGTATGAGCCGATTGCATGGTTTTTCAAGCCTTATGACCACACAATTACAGACAACGTTCTTGAAAATGAAGTTGGCGCTTTGAACATTGACAATAATCTTGTTAATGGCGAACGGCCTTCAAATATTCTTGACTTCTGGTTTGATAAAGGAGAGAAGGAATATCACGAAGCCCAAAAACCTGTTTCTTTATTGAAGTTTTTAATTAACCTCACAACTCGTGAAAACCAGGTGGTTTTAGACCCTTTCATGGGTTCTGGTTCCACCTGTGTTGCCGCCAAACTTACAAACAGGAAATACATCGGCATGGAGTTGGATGAAAAATACTTTGATATTGCAAAAATGCGAGTTGAAGGCTCAAATCTCACTTATGAGCAAAAAGAAAAACGTGCTACCCAGTTGGCAATATTCGAGAAACGATGAACTATCAAACCTTAATCAAACTGGTCAACACGTTGGCAAATGATGATGGCGAAAAATTTGCAGCGTCATCGAATAATATTCAGGAAAAAATATTCAATCTTTCAAGAGAAGGCATTTTGCCTCTTGTCAAAGAAATTGGAACCATACCTGAATATATTCCACACGATTCAACCGCCGAAAAACTATATGCCAAAGCGGCGGATATAGTATTAGCTCGATGTTTTCAACTTTTAGGGTTGAGGTCCACTGTGAACCGAGAAAGAGCAAATACCGCAGATGTGACGGGAAAAAGTGATATTTATCCATATACATTTGTGGCAGACGCCAAAGTTTTTCGCTTAAGTCGCACAGCCAAAAACCAAAAAGATTTCAAAGTCAAATCAATGGCAGATTGGCGGGGAGACCATGATTATTCAATCCTTGTTTGTCCATATTATCAATATCCGAAGACCCGTTCTCAAATATATGGGCAGGCATTGGATGGAAATATTTGCTTAATTGGTTGGGAACACCTTGCTTACTTGCTTGAAAATGAAATGTACGAAACAACAAAAAGAAACCTCGCTTATGTTTGGAATTTATCTGCGGAGTTATCTCAACGAACAATCCATGCTCAAAGAAATGATGACGGGAATTTTATTGTTCAAGGAAATGCTCTGATTGACTTATTTTTGGATTTACCTGAAGGCGAAATCGAAAAATATATCGGGTCTCAAAAAAAGGGATTGGTTCAACGTGGAAAGTCGGAAATCACTTATTGGAAAAATATCAAGAAGGGTATAGCTTCATATTCTCGTGAGCAGGCAATAAGTGAATTATTAAGCGCCCTAAAGATTGACGAAAAAATAATTCAAATTACGAAGTTCATTTCGTCTCTTTAAAATCAAGAGCGTGCCGCCACAGCATGCACAGACGTTGGGGACTGCCCGTAGGGCGTGCGCACATCGCTTCGAGTTTTCCCTGGCGGAAACTTTATAAGGTAACTGACGTTGCGCAGTACCGCGACATTCATGTCGCGAGTTTTACGGGATAAATCTCGCGCTGCTGTGTAACATCAGTAAGGAAATTTATAAATGTTGAAAAATACCAGCCCAAAAT
>JAUXWL010000292.1 GCA_030680155.1 Anaerolineales bacterium | reverse complement strand
GCGCAAATCAAATAAAAACGCGTTGCTCAAATATTTGAGCAACGCGTTTGATTTCATACTTCCTTGAGATATTCGCGGATTAAGAGCGCGGCGGTCGCCCCTTCACCTGCTGCGGATGCAACCTGCTTGGTACTACCCTGACGGACATCCCCTGCGGCGAAAATACCCGGCACGCTGGTTTCAAGAAACATCGGCTCACGCCCTTCAAAAGCAGAGATTTGCCGACCATCATGCACCAGGTCGTGCCCGGTCTGAACAAAGCCCCACTTGTTAATTTCCACACCTGATTCCTTTAATATGCTTGTATTGGGCATCAAACCAATGAACACAAATACACCGGAGGGGTGAATGGTTTCGCTCGCGCCAGTTATGCGGTCCTTGATTTTCACCGTTTTCAACTTGCCGCCCTCGCCGCTGAAATTAGTCACTTCAGTATTGAAACGCACGTCAATCTGAGGGTGATTAAGCGTCTTATCCTGAATCACCCGGCTGGCAGCCAATTTATCGCCGCGCACAAGCAGAGTAACTTTCTCGACAAACTTAACCAAAAATAGACTTTCCTCCGCCGCGCTGTTGCCTCCGCCGATGACTGCCACGGGCACGCCCTTGTAAAACGGCCCATCACAGGTGGCGCAGAAGTGAATTCCCGCGCCGATAAAATCATCTTCACCCGGCGCACCGAGGCGTTTGTAACGGCTGCCTGTTGCGAATAAAACCGCGCGCGCAGAGTATTCACTGCCATCAGCTGTATCCACGCAATGATAATTATCGTGGCTGTGGATGCGAACCACATCCTGCGCTTGCAACATTTCCACGCCGAAGCGCTCCGCCTGTTTGCGGAGTTGAGATGCAAATTCCGAGCCCAGCACGCCTTCTGAAAAACCAGGCACGTTGTCCAATCGTTCGGTGGCTGCGGCTTGTCCGCCCAGTGCGGCGCGCTCAATAACCAGCGTGTCAATCCCTTCACGCGCAGTGTAAAGCGCGGCGGTCAATCCGGCCGGTCCACCGCCCACCACAATCAGGTCATAGTGATGCCGCGATGCGCTGGTCTTCAATCCAAGCTTGGCCGCAATCTCAGCGTTGGAGGGTTCAACCAAAATGGAGCCATCCGCAAATTCAATGGTGGGAATGATGCGTTTGCCATCGTTCTTTTTCAACACATAAGCTTCGCCTTCTTTATCCTGTTCGATGTCCACCCAGTTGTAGGGAATTTGGTGTTCGCCTAAAAATTGTTTGCTGCGTCGGCAATCCGGACACCAATAGGCGCCATAAATGGTAATGTCAGCTTTTTGATCGTTCATGAGTGTTCTCCTCCTTACAAATTATAGTATGGTAATTTTTTCATTGCTTGCCAGGTCTGCCTTGAAAATTTTCAAATTGATAATGACCCGGCAAATCAACAATTGTTCCCGGACTGCTGGCATTTTCCAGCAATTCCAATGCAGCCATAATAACTTTTCTCTGGGTTTCATTATCGCCCGGCGCGCCAAGTGTTCGTCCCATTGGGTATGGGGTAATCACAGTCCGTGGCAGGTGCATCGCTGCCAGTCTGTCTCGAAATGCTCTTACTCCAATTACCACGGTCGGAATGCCTCCCGCTTCCACCAATCTCGCAATGTGTCCCACGGACACGTGACATACAGGTCAGACAGGCACCAGCAGGAGCGCATCCATCTTATTCTCCTGCAACTTCTTGACCCACTCAGGTCCCGTATGATTGAGCAGGCGCAACTGCGAAGCGGCTCCCACAAACGAATAGGCTTCTGAAGCCAGTTCACCAATCCGTCCTTCTGCCTGCAATTCGCGCAGACGGGATAGAGGGAAATTCACGTTGGGGTCAGCAATCGAGCCGCGCACATCATAACCGCCATGCCTCACTCGTAGTTTTTCCTCTGGGGTATTCATCGGGATTACAGAAAGTTGCGGCTCGACTTTTAGAAAATCATCAATGCGCGCTTCCGCCTCCTTCTGTGACATGTTTTCCACGCCAAAGGGTTTGGGGTCATTACCGTCCACAAAATGCCCGCTGGATGTCATCAACCCCAACCGCAATTGGGATAGCGGCGCTCTCAACGGTGTGAATGGACTATCCTCATACCTAAATTTTCCTGCGCCTGCATATGCCTTCACTTGCGTTTGGTAGATGTGCTCCAACACACGCGAGAAATCGCCATCGTTGAGCACATCGCCCATCTTCCACAATAGCTCCTGAAAAAAACGGCTGGCATCTTCATCGGATAAATTCTTGAGAAACTTGAAATTCAAATCCGAGCGTGAGCCATAGTTGAACGAGTTCTTGAATTCTTCGAAGGTTTCTTTGGGGTTTTCCATTGTTCTCCTGTTTCCTTTACATTCTATCCGCTTCTTCAATAAGTGAACCAAGCGCCTTATGAGCAATGATAACTTGAGATAAATACTCATGAAAGTCTTACCCTTCCAACAGGTAAGACTTATTAAGCGGTTTTGCTCTAACCTGATAAAGGAGCCACTATGTTTAGAAAATGGACTTTATGGATTCTTGCCGCAGGATGGATTCTTTCAGCCTGCGCGCCTTCGCAAACGACAAAAACCGCTTCCGACTCCCCCGAGCCTGATTCCGTTTCGACGACTCCCACCAACCTCCCAGCCGAATCTCCCCCAAGCGGCGCCGAGTCTGAATTCAAGACAGATTTTAGCAAACACACCGTTTCGTACAGCGAAATCCTTTCGGGAGGTCCACCCAAAGATGGGATTCCGCCCATTGACGCCCCCCAATTCATCCCTGCGAAAGAAGCGGACGAGTGGCTCGAGGATAGGGAACCTGTCGTCTTCGTCCAGGTCGGCGACGATGCGCGTGCCTATCCCATCCAAATCCTGATGTGGCATGAGATCGTCAATGACACAGTCGGAGGCGAACCGCTTATCGTTTCGTTTTGTCCATTGTGCAATACCGCCATTGCCTTCAAGCGTACATTCAACCCTTCGACAAGCTCAGGGCAAAGTGGACAGGTTCTAGATTTTGGCACAACAGGACGCTTGCGATATAGCAACCTGATTATGTACGACCGCCAGACCGAAACGTGGTGGCAGCAAGCCACAGGCGACGCCATCGCTGGCGAACACACCGGCGCGCAATTGGAGTTTTATCCCGCCTCCATGATTTCGTGGGAGGATTTCAAGACATTGCACCCGAGCGGCAAAGCGCTTTCCCGTGAGACAGGTTATTCGCGTGACTATGGCAGAAATCCCTACTTCGGGTATGACGACATCAACCAATCTCCATTCTTGTATGATGGCGCAACGCCCGATCAACTCCCGCCGATGGCGCGCGTGTTGACGCTCGACATCAACAATGAAGCCGTTGCATATCCGTATAGCGCTTTGAGTGAAGAAAAAGTGATTAATGATACGGTTGGCGGTGAAGATGTGGTCGTTTTCTGGGTAGAAGGAACTGCCTCCGCGTTAGACGCAAGCAACATCGCTGAAGGCCGCGAAGTCGGCTCGGCAGTGGCGTATTCCCGACTGCTTAATAACCAGGAGCTTACCTTTGAATTCAAAGATGGAAAAATCCTTGATACACAAACAGGCAGTGAATGGAATATTTTCGGTCAGGCGATTTCAGGAGAATTGATGGGAAAACAACTCAGTCCTGTCATTTCCATCAACCACTTCTGGTTCTCCTGGGCGGCATTCAAACCGGAGACGAGAATCTACCAGCCGTGACGTATAAAGGAATTCTAAAAATACGGCTAACTATTATTCACAACCGCAAGCGGATCTGTCCGGCGAGGTACATATCTGGTATACGGGTATAAGTTTCGCCCCACATTGAACCACATTTAATACATACCACATCCTGCTCCCATATATGTGGCAGGATTCTAAGAGCAGAATAAAAAGAACTTGATGAACAATAATCCATCAAGTTCTTTTTATATGTCAGGTCCAAGAGCGGGGATGGCTATTTGGAATCAATCCCCTCCAGATACGCGATCAATGCCCGTGTCAGTGCGGCGGATGCGCCATTGCTGTTGCCTGTTGTGCTGGGGGGTTTGCCTTCCTCTGCCTGACGGGTGGCGCGTGCTTCGGGAGACATGCCCTACCCCTGTGACCGCCTCCCTGCCCATGCGGACTTTTGCCGTTTGCAGGGGCGCTTCGGCGGCGGCTGCAGTTTGCGAAGTCGTTTGCAGTCTGTATCCCCCAACACCGAGGGCGGCAAGAAGGACAAAAAGGAGCGGCAGGCTCCAACGTTTTTTTAGCAAGTTGCGCATGAGTTTTCAGCAATTCCAAATCTGAATCTAACAATCTCAACGCAAAGCCGCCAAGACGCTAAGATTTTGACCTTTCCTCGACGGAATCGGCAAGAGTACCATCTGGCGCAGGGGCAATCCTAAAAAAGCCTTGCGGCCTTGCGTCT